>JAACJQ010000344.1 GCA_016879935.1 Archangiaceae bacterium
CCAGCCGTCGCGGTGCCTCCCGCCGTCGCGGTTCCTCCCGCCGTCGCGGTGCCTCCCGCCGTTCCCGTACCTCCCGCCGTCGCGGTTCCTCCTGCTTCGCCACCCGCGCTCGCGGAGCCTCCCGCCGTCGCGGTGCCTCCCGCGGCCGCAGAGCCTCCCGCATCACCGCCGGCTGCCGGTGTCCCGCCGCCCACACCACCCGCCGCTGCGCCGCCGGCGTTCGCCATTCCGCCAGCGCTCGCGGCACCACCTGCCGTCGCGGAGCCGCCTGCTGCAGCCGCCCCGCCGGCCGCTCCGGAATTCCCGCCGCCGGCGCCTCCGTCTGACTCCGAACCGGCACCACCACAGCCCACCAGCATCACCATGGCCAACCACGCAAACCGAGAGGTCATGCGGGCAAGTACCGGCTCGACCGGAATTGGATCTCACCGCCGTGAGATTTCCGACCGCGCAGGGTTCACCACACCTGGCGACACCCTCAGTGTGCGCGCGTGGCGTGAGCCTCGAGAAACCCGGCGACGCGGGGAAACAGCTCATCGGGCGCCCGTCGCCCCAGCACGAGGTCGCCGTGGCCCGCGTCGTAGGTGAAGCCGCTCATGAGGCTCACCGTCAGCTCCGTCACGGGTCCACCGAGGTGCTTCGCGGCGAGGTGCGCCGACTGCGGCGGCGCGAGAAAGTCACGCACACCCGCCACCAGCAGCACCGGCACCTTCACCGCGTCGAGGTGCGCGAGGTAGTCGAAGCCATCTTCTCCATCGAAACGGCCCGTCGAAACCCAACGCACGAACTGCTGGAGCACGCCGTGCGGCACGTCGGCCACCACCGAGCGCAACGCCTGACGAATCACGCCGTCGTCGACGTTGTCGCGGTTGAGCAGGTACTTGCCGATGGGCTCGGGCGGCAGTCCGATGGGAATCGCCGCGCGCGCCATCATCGACAGCGGTGCCACCTTGAAGCGCAGAAGCGGCTGCACGAGCTCGACGAAGCGCTGCACTCCAGGCTGGTGCTCGAAGGTGAAGGGGCTGCCGAGCGCGACGAGCGCCTTGAATGGAGCCTGCGGCAACCGCGCCAGGTGCGCGAACGGCAGCAGCCCACCACGTGAGTGACCAGCGAAGAACGCGTGCGTGGGCCCCGTCGAGAGCACCGCCCGCAGTGCCGCCGTCACGTCGTGCGTGGCCTCGAGATCGAACGTGCTGTCTTCTCCGCTGCCGCCGAGGCCGTGGCCGCGCAGCTCGAGCACCCACGTCTCGAAGCCTCGCCGCGCGAGGAAGCGCGCCAGGGAATAGCGCTCGTCGAAGTCGAGGTTGAACCGGTTGGTCGCGAGGCTGTGCCCGAGGATGACGGGCTCGACGAAGCGCGTGTCTCCGCGTGGGTGGTAGCGCCCGAGGGCCACCGCGCTTCCATCGTCGGTCGCGACCCGGAAGAGCTGGTCAGGCGAGAAGACGAGTGGTTGCGGAAGACGAACGGGCACGGCTCACCCCTCGTGGAGCAGCACGGGCTTGAAGCCCGCCGCATCGCAGCTCGCGAGCACGTACTTCACGCCCGCGTGGGGCCCCTGAAAGCCGACGCCGATGCCGGTGCCGTGCAGGTGGCCGTACACGCAGATGGCCGGCTGCCAGGCCTCGAGCACCTTCGAGAACGCCGTCTCGATGCCGTTCGAGTACAGCGGCGGGAAGTGCACCGCGCAGATGCGAATCGCGGGTGACGAGCGCTTCGCCTCCTTCGTCTGCGCGTCTTTGATCGACAGCGAGAGCCGGTTCGATTCGCGCTCGATGTAGTCGGGCTTCTGCACCTCGTCGCCCATCTCGCCGCCCGGCATCGGAGGCGCTTCAGGCGCCGTCCACAGCCGGGAGCCCGCGATGATGAAGGGGCCGACCTCGACCGCGCCGTTCTGAATGAAGCCGATGAAGCTCTTGTACGGCTCGAACAGCTTCTTGAGCTTGGCGCTGCTGTCGCCCCACCAGAAGTCGTGGTTGCCGCGCAGCAAGACCTTCTTGCCCGGCCGCGCGTCGAGCCACGCGAGATCGTCGAGCACCTCCGTCGTCCGCGTCGCCCACGAGATGTCACCCGCCACGATGACGACGTCGTCGGGCTTCACGAGCTCGTCCCACGCCTGGCGCAGCGGCTCGGGGTGGTTCACCCAGCCGAAGCGGTCCATGTCCTTCTTGCGCGAGGAAGGCAGGTGCGTGTCACCGATGGCGAAGAGGCGCATGTCGCGAACGCTTGTAGCAGCGCCCGCGGTTCACGCCATGGCTCAGCGGGCGCGAAGCCCGTCGACGAGCCGACGCATCGTGCCGCGCGCAGAGGTTGCCGCGTCTTCGACACCGAGTGCGAGGTGATCGTCGAGCAGGAGCACCGCGTGGCCGTGAATCAGGGCCCAGGCTGACGTCACCGAGCCGTTCAGGTCGTCGCTGCGCAGGGCTCCGGCGTCGGCGGCTTCCTTCACGACGCGCTGAAACACCGCGAGCGATTCGGCTGCAGCTTCGGCGAGCCCGGGGAACTGGGTAAACGGCTTGAGCGCGGAGTCGAACATGACGCGAAACGAACCCGACGACTCGAGCGCGAAGGTGACGTACGCGACCCCCAGCTCGATGAGCCGCGCGTCTGGAGCCTTCGCGACCTCGACCGCCGCGAGCAGCTTCTCTTTGAGCGACGCAAAGCCACGGACGGCGACCTCTGCCAGCAGGGCGGTCTTCGAGACGAAGTGACGGTAGGCCGCCGCGTGAGAGACGCCTGCGAGTTTGGCGACGTCGCGCAGCGGGAGATCGGTGCTTCCGGATTTGGCGATGGAGCGTTCAGCGGCGAGTACGAGCGCGTCCTTCAGGTTGCCGTGGTGGTAGCGGCCTCCTTCCTTTTTCAGCCGCACCCGATCGTCTGCCGGTCGCATTCGAGCGTCGACCCTATCTGCCGGATCTGATGTTGCCCATGGAAACATCGGTGGTGGTCAGCCTTCTCGGTGCGGAAGTAGAACTGCGGAATGCGCGCGCTCGTCGGGTGTCTGGTGGTGCTCCTCGTCAGTGCTTGTCCACCGGGAGAAACGGGACCTGATGGTGGAGGCGCGGGTGGAACTGCGAGCGCTGGCGGAACGGCGAGCGCGGGTGGAACGGCGAGCGCTGGCGGAACGGCGAGCGCGGGTGGAGCAGCGAGCGCGGGTGGAACGGCGAGCGCTGGTGGAACGGCGAGCGCGGGTGGAGCAGCGAGCGCGGGCGGAACGGCGAGCGCTGGTGGAACTGCGAGCGCTGGCGGAACGGCGAGCGCGGGTGGAACGGCGAGCGCTGGCGGA
>JAACJQ010000345.1 GCA_016879935.1 Archangiaceae bacterium
CGGTAGAGGTCGTTCAGGTTGTGCACGAGGCCGGGCACGTCTTCGACGTCCCACTTCTCGGTCAGCACGCGCGGGCCGTCGTC
Organism: Archangiaceae bacterium; assembly: GCA_016879935.1. GTDB lineage: Bacteria > Myxococcota > Myxococcia > Myxococcales > Myxococcaceae > Xiheimicrobium. The sequence goes on from JAACJQ010000345.1 coordinate 84, forward strand.
TTCACGCAGCACGTCAGGTGGGAGCTCGAAGCGCACCTCGAGCTGCATCGGCGTCTTCCCTCGAACGTCGATGACCCGCAGCTTCGTCGCGAGCCCACCCTTGAGATGCGCGAGCGAGCCGATGGCCTCGTCGGGCGTCACCTGCCACGAGACCGACAGCCCGCCGACGAGCCGCCCCGCGTGACAGAGCTTGAGCAGCGAGTTCTGCCGCCCTTTGCCCTGCAGCAGCTGGAGTGACTTGAGGCGTTGGGTGAGCGTCACGACGCCGCCCTGCTACGCGAGAGTGCGTCAGTGCACCACCGTGCCGTCGGCGAACGAGACCTCGGTGCGGTTGTTGAGCCAGACGGGAATGCCGACGGCCGTGAGCACGCCGCCGACGATCGCGGTGACGATGCCGCCCGCGACGAAGCCACCACCGAAGGAAGACGACGAGCCACCGCCGATGACGGCGAACGTCGCGCCGAGCCCGATGGAGGTGAGGCCCGTGATGAAGCTCATCAGCCCCCAGAAGTGGCCGACCGCGTTGCCAGCCTTCACCTGCAGCTTCACCTGGCCCGCCTTGTTGGAGTGGTCGGCGAGAATCATCTCGTTGGTCATGGTGACGCCCGAGCCGCCGATGAAGAACCGGTCGTCGCTGCGGGTGATGACGGTGTCGCACGGCGCGCGGCACTCGTCGGCGAACGAGTGAATGGTGACGGTGGCAGTGCCGCGGCCCGTGTACGCCGAGCCGTAGCTGGTGCCCGCGTAGCGCAACAGCCGCACGTCGCGAGAGTCGCTGTCGATGTGCACGAGGGCCGCGTCTTTCGGCATCGGGGGCGGGCCGGCCTCTGCCGTCAGCATCAACGGCGCCTTGCGCTCGAGCTGCGGCTCGATGGTGAGCGCCATGACGAGGGCGAGCTTCTTGTCGAGCGCGCGGCAGTCGGCGTCGTCAGCGGTGAGCTCGCGCGTGCCCAGCACCTCTCCAGCAGCCGACACGAGCGTGAGTCGCGCCTTCCACCGGGGCGACGTGCCCTCCTGCAGCCGGCCCTCGACGCGGAACTGAGGGTCCTTCGCGAAGATGGAGCGGCCGAGCTTCTCCTCCACGGCCTGGGCGAGGTCGCCGGGCCCGATGCAGCCCTCTGGTGCCTTCCAGGTGAGGCCCCAGCGTGCGTCGGTGGCAGCAGTGGCGGTCGGAGCGATGACGACTGAGAGAACGGTGACGAGACGGAACATGAAGAACTCCAGGAGAAGGTGACTCCCGCTGAGTGGGGAGACGTGCGGTGGTTTTTGAGAGGGAATTTCGGCGCCGCGTTCACTCGCAGGCGCCGGCGCCACCGAAGCCCGTCAGCGGACGGCACGTCTGGCCGGTTGGACACATCGGCAGCGCGGGGTCACAGAGCTGATGACAGGTGGTCGGCGCCATCGCGAGGCCGACACAGGTCGCTCCGACCCCGCAGTCATTCACGTAGGTGCAGCTCGAGCCCGTCGCGCGTGAGCCCGCGTACGCGCACATGGCGCCCTGCTGGCTCGCGAAGCAGCCACTCACGCAGTCCTGCTTCAGCAGGTCGCACATCGCGGCGTTGTTCTTCAGACACACCCGCGCGCCGTCGTTGCGTTGGGTACAGGTCTCTCCAGTGCCACAGCTCGTCGAAGTGCAAAGCTGTGCGCAGAAGCCAATGCTGCCACCGGGTGCGTGCTCGCAGCGTGTACCAGCCTGACAGTCTCCGTTCGTCGAGCACAACGACCCGGCGGGGCCGAAGCCGGGCCGCTCGCAGACGCCGTTCCAGGACTCGTCGCTCGGGTAGCAGGTGAGTGATGGGTCGGCGCAGGTGCCCGACGAGAGACACTCCGCGGCGCAGCGCTGGCCGTCACCGACGAAGCCCGCGTTGCACGTGCACGAGACGTCGGTGGCCGAGCGCATCGAGCAGGTCGCTGAGGCGTGACAGCCGCCGTTTCCCGAGAGGCAGCGGTTGATGACGCACTGACCTGCCACGCGCACGAAGCCGTTGAGGCACTGACACGAAGCGCCCGGGCTCTCGTTGTGGCACTGCTCGTTGGGGCCACACGTCAGGCCGCGGGCGCACTCGTCGACGTCGACGCAGCCGAGGGTGGGGTGGCCTTCGGAGCCAGAGGGGCACCGGCAGCTCGACGTCTGGGCCGTGCAGACCGCACCGCAGGCTCGCGCGGCGCCACTGCAGGCACACACGCCAGCCGCCGTGCAGGATGAGCCCGTCGGTTTGCAGTCGGCGTTCGAGAAGCACCGCCGCGCGCACGTTCGCGTCTCGGGGTCGCAGCCGAAGTCGCCGGGGCACGGGTTCGCCAGACAGTCAGTGGGCAGCGCTTCACACCGGCCCGCGTTGCAGACGAGCCCCGCCTGACACTGGGTGCCGCAGGCGCCGCAGTTCGATTCGTCGGTCGCGGGGTCGACGCAGCTGCCGCGGCACTCGAGCGTGGTGCCGGCGCATTGACTTCGAGGCGTGGTGGTCCCCGCAGGTCCGCCTGCCGCGGTCGTGGTGCCTCCGCCCATCGTGACGAGCGCCGTTCCGCCGCCGGAGTTGGTGGTGGGAGCGCCGCCGACGCAGACGCCGACCGCGCACGACTGCGATGTGGAGCAGACGGTGCACGCGCGCCCCGCGAGCCCACACGCGGTCGGTGAGGAGCCGCTCTGGCAGGCTCCGGTGGCGTCGCAGCAGCCCGCGCACGTGGAGGCGCAATCAGCGCGGTTCGGGGCCTGGCCGCAGGCCGCACAGAGCAGGAGGAAGAGGAGCGTCGTGAGTCGTCGGTCGGGTGACATGCCCCTTGAGTGGGGGCACACGGCGGGCATTTTGAGACGATTTATCGGCCACGCGGTGGTGGCCCGCTTCCGGCGTCAGTACGCCGGGTTGAAGATGCAGGGCTTGAGCAGCACGTAGACGGGGCGAATGTCGAGGTTGGTGCTCTGCCGGTAGGTCCACCCGCTCTGAATGTCGTTGATGTCGCCGGCCGCCACGAAGCCGCC
>JAACJQ010000053.1 GCA_016879935.1 Archangiaceae bacterium
AGCGTGTCGGGCACCGTCGTGAAGACGAAGAACATGAGCGAGAGCGCGCCGCCCACCAGGGTGAACACCGCGACGAAGCGCAGCGGCACGTTCGTCGAGGGCAGCAGGTGACGGGTCGCGCGCACCACGCCCCAGAGCAACACCATCGCCAGCACCAGTCGAAACGCCTCGTACAGGCCCCAGCCCGAGACGACGGGGCCGCCGGCGATGGGCACCCCGCCGAGCTGCGCGAGCACTCCCAACAGCGCGTGCACGGCGTTGCGCCAGATGGCGTCGGTGCCGAGCCACGTCGCCATCGCCGCGGGGTCGACGTTGTTGATGGGCCGCTCGACCACGATGACGTACGCGAGCGCGCCGAGCGAGAAGCCCACCACGTGCGCCAGGGCGACCCACACCTCGGGAGCGCGCTTGAGCCTCGCCATCGACGGCGTCGAGGGGAACCGCGCCGTCAGCACCGCCACGCAGGACGCGAGAAACGGAGCCGCCAACATCACCAGCGCGCGCTTCGGGTTGTTCCAGCTCACCAGCAACGAGAGCAGCGCCAGCCCGGCGAGCGAGCGCCAGTCGATGGTCTGCCGCGCCTCGAACTGCCGCGAAAACCGCAGCGCGATGGCCACGATGGTCACGTTCAACATGATGATGAAGCCGTACGTCGCCTGCCCGAAGAGGTTCTCTGCCAGCAGCGACGAGATGCCGCTGCCGACGAGCGCCATGATGGCCAGCCGCTGCCACGTCAACGTCCACAGCTCGCGCAACAAGAGCCACGTCGCGAGCAACAGGCCCAGGCTGATGAGCGTGCCGACGATGGCGTGCGTGAGAAAGCCCGCGCCGAAGAGGGGAATCAGCGGCAGCGCGAGCGTGTGGCTGAAGAACGCGTAGAGGTCGCCGTTCGCGTACACCCAGTCTTTGGGGAACAGCTCGCCCGTCTGCAGAATCTCGTTCGCCAGCAGCACCTTCACCGCCGAGTCCGAGTTCATCTCATGGCGGCAGACGACGAACTGGTAGATGAACAGCATCACCAGGTTCGCGGCGAAGACGGCGCCGAAGAACCACGACAGCCCACGCGTTCTGCGCGGCACGGGCGCTTCGACGCCAGGCAACGGCACCACGTTCTGCGGCGGGGCCTCGTCTCGTGCTGCTGCTGATGCCTGCGCGCGAATGGGCTCCCCCGGCTCGTGGGACGCCTGAGTGCCCGACGCTCCGCGCCAAGTCAACGGAGGGCCGGACGATCTCGCCGCACTGAGACACGACTGGAACACGCTGTTCAGAGCGCTCGAGACGCCGAACGGCTCACACGAAGCGGCGTGGACGGTCTGCGAACTTCTCGACACCGGCTTCGGCACACCATGCGCGCCACGTCGCCGTCGGAGCGCCCTTCCACTCCAACTCGTCGAGCGACTCCTTCAGCGGAGCGTCGAAGCGCAACGTCGCGAGCGTGCGGTACAGCGTCGCCTCCTTGCGATTCGCCGCGAGCGTCGCCGCCAGCTTCTCGGCCCCACGAACCTTTACCTTCCACGTCGCGCCATCGTCGGGAATGTCTTCGAGGTGCGGGTACGCCGACAGCACCGCCGCCGCGCCCTTCTCACCGAAGCCCTCGAGCCCGGGAATGCCGTCGGCCGTGTCTCCGACGAGCGCGAGGAAGTCGGGAATGCTCGCTGGCCCAAAGCCACGCTCGGCGCGCAACGTCGCCTCGGTGAAGAGCCGCTTTCGCATGCGGTCGACCTGCACGATGCGCTCGCCCGAGAGCACCTGACCCAGGTCTTTGTCGGGCGTCATCACCCGCACCTGCGTCACTCGCGCATCTTTCGAGAACCGCGCCGCCGCCGTCGAGAGCGCGTCGTCACACTCGAAGTCCTTCATCGACCAGACGGTGACGCCCAGCGCCGCGACCGCTCGCTCGACGTCGTCGAACTGCGCGTACAGCGAAGGCTCGATGCCCGCGTCGGTCTTGTAGCCAGCGAACAGGTCGTTGCGGAACGAACGAATCGGGTTGTCGAACGCGACCGCGAGGTGCGTGACGGCTTCCTCGGAATCCGACAACAGGCCCAGCAACGAGCCCACGACGCCGACGGTGGCCTTCAGGTCTTTCCCCGAGGGCGCGACGTGCGAAGGCCGCGGCGCGTAGTGCGCGCGAAAGAGCTCCCACGTGCCGTCGACGAGGTGAACGCGCATCACTCCTCCGTGCGCGGCTTGCGAGATGGCGCCGTCTTCTTGCCGAAGAACAGCACGTGCGACGCGCCGCCCGAGGGCCCACGCGCCGTCACGCGCTTCACCTCGACCTCGAAGTGCAGCTTGTCGAGCACGCGCACGTAGTCTTCGTCGGGGCCGGCCGACCACACCGCGAGCACGCCGCCGAGCTTGAGCGCGCGGTGACACGCCGCCACGCCCTTGGTGCCGTAGAGCTTCTTGTTGCCGCCGGTGGTGAGCGCCGAGGGGCCGTTGTCGACGTCGAGCAGAATCGCGTCGTACGCCTTCGAGGCCGCTTCGATGCGCTTCATCACGTCGTCTTCGACGATGCGCACGCGGGCGTCGTCGAGCGGCCGCTTCGCGAGGTCGGCGAGGTGCGTGCGGTTCCACTCCACGAGCTGCTTCGAGAGCTCGACGACGATGACGCGGCACTCGGGCGGAACGCGATCGAGCGTCGCGCGCACGGTGAAGCCCAGGCCGAGCCCGCCGATGAGAATGTCGCGTGGCTCTGCTACCCGCTCCAGCGCCCACGCCGCGAGCGTCTCTTCGGAGTCGTGCGCACGCGACGACATCAGCGTGTGCCCGCCCAGGCGCACCACCCACTCGTCTCCACGCTGCGCCAACTGCAGCTCTCCACCCTTCGGAATCGGGGCGCGATCGATCACTTTCCACGGCGTCATGGGCGCTCCCTCGCACACCTCCGTGGCCAAAAGCAGTCGTGATCTGAAGTGCCTCCATCGCCGCTGAGGCCGATCAGCCGCGTCGGGAGCGCGAAGGTCTCGAAATCGCTCCGTCTTCTCTTGGCGTGAAGTTCGCACCTGGTGTATTCTGTTGACACTGCAACGTCTCGAGTCCCCGCGTTGCGAAAAGGGCCGCCCATGTTCGACTGGCTGCACACGTTGTTCTCCCGCGATCTCGCGATCGATCTCGGCACCGCCAACACGCTCATCTACGTGCGAGGCATCGGCATCGTGTCGAACGAGCCGTCGGTGGTGGCCGTGCAGCAAGACGCTCGCGGCGGCAAGAAGGTGCTCGCGGTCGGCAAAGAGGCGAAAGAGATGCTCGGCCGCACGCCCGGCAACATCGTCGCCATTCGCCCGATGAAAGACGGCGTCATCGCCGACTTCGAGATCACCGCGGCGATGCTGAAGTACTTCATTCAGCGCGCGCACCAGCGGAAGTTCAACGTGAAGCCGCGCATCGTCATCGGCATTCCGTCGGGCATCACCGAGGTCGAGCGCCGCGCGGTGCGTGAAGCCGCCGAGAACGCCGGCGCGCGCGAGGTGCACCTCATCGAGCAGCCCATGGCCGCGGCCATCGGCGCCGGCCTGCCCGTCACCGAGCCTTCGGGCAACATGATCGTCGACATCGGCGGCGGCACGACCGACGTCGCCGTCATCTCGCTCGCGGGCATCGTGTATTCGAAGTCGGTGCGCGTCGGCGGCGACAAGCTCGACGAGGCGATCATTCAGTACGTGAAGCGCAAGTACAACCTGCTCATCGGCGAGCGCACGGCCGAGCTCATCAAGATGAGCATCGGCACCGCGTACCCAACCGACGAAGCGATGACGATGGAGATCAAGGGCCGCGACCTCGTGGCCGGTGTTCCCCGCACGCTGACCATCACGAGCGACGAGATTCGCGACGCGCTGGCCGAGCCGGTGAACGGAATCGTCGACGCGGTGAAGATGACGCTCGAGCGCACGCCGCCCGAGCTCGCCGGCGACATCGCTGACAGGGGCATCGTGCTTGCCGGTGGTGGAGCGCTGCTCAAGAACCTCGACACCCTGCTTCGTGAAGAGACGGGCCTGCCGGTGTTCCTCGCCGAAGACCCGCTCTCGAGCGTCGTGATGGGTGCCGGCAAGGCGCTCGAGTCGCTCGACATGCTGCGCGCGGTCGCCACGCCGAACTGACGTGCCTTCGTTCGAAGCGGCTGACCTCGTCGTCGCCCGCGGAGCGCTGATTTTTCTCGCGACGGGTCTGCTGCTGGCGTGGGTTTCGCTCGCGCGTGGTTGGCCCAGGCTCGACGCGGCTCAGCACTGGACCGAGCGGGCGCGACTCGTCTTTCCCATCAACCAGGCCGTGCTCGGCTTCGCCGTGCTGTGGCAGTGGGTCGGCGTCATCACCTTCATCATCGTCGCGCAGCCAAACCCGAGCTGGGTTCAGGCCTTCGTGGCCATCGGTATCTGCCGACTGACGTACCCGCTGGTGATGAGACTCGTCGAGCACCGGCAGCTCGGTCGCATGAGTCCTCTGAGGCCGGTGTTCACCTGGGCCGTGACGGAGGCAACAGTCGCAGCATGCGTCGTCGCCTTGCCCGGCGCGTGGCGGCTCCCGGGGCTCGGCGCTGCCGTCGCACTCGTGCTGGCCGGCTCGCTCGGCTTGACCGCGCGCGGTGTGGTGGGCCGCTGGTTTGGCTTTCGGCCGCTCCCCGCAGAGACGGAACGAGTTCTGCGCAAGGCAGTCCCTGCACCTGAGCTCATTCACAACTTCGTGGTCATGGAGTCGGCGTGGGGCCAGGGCCTGATGACGTGGCGAACCATGATTCTGACGAGTCGAGCGCTCGAGTTGCTCGACGAGAACGAGCAGAAGGCCGTCGCGGCCCACGAGGCGGGCCACCGCGTGAGCTGGCGAGGACCGGCGCTGGCGCTCCGGCTCGCCATCGCCTTCGCGCCGTGGCTCGCGTTTCTGCTGCTCGCCATGCTCCCCCCGGGCATTGGGCTCGCGCTCGTGCTGTCTCTGGGACTGTTCGTTGCCCGCAGCACGTCGAGCGAGTTGCTGCGACACGACGAGGACCACGCCGATGATCACGCGAACGCGGTCGATCTCGCCAACGCACTCCAACGCCTCCAGGAGGCCAACCTCACGCCCGCGGTCCTCGCGACCAGGACGACGCATCGCAACCTCGTCGAACGGCTTCGCCGCCTCGGCAGGGAGCCGGAGTGGCCGGTGCCAGCAGCCCCCGACCGGGCACCAACCACGTTGGCGCAGGCAGCGCTGATCGTGGCGTGCTTCTGCATCTCCTACTCGTACACACGGCCACAATCGGATGTGGCTGGTGTGCTGCGACCGGTCTTCAACCTGCCCATGCCCGCCGCTCCGCCTCCGCAGGCCGAGTCCGTCGTCTATCGCCACCTCGCGAACGGCGACTGCACCGGCGCGAGCACCGCCCTCACCGAAGACGCGCCGGCATCACTCAGACGAGTGGTCGCATCGTGCGGTGAGCGTTGGACCGACTGCCGTCGCCTCTTCGAGACGCCGATCGACGAGCTCGCTGAGCACGTTCGGGTTGCGCGAGAAGGTGACGGCCTCGAGCTCGTCTACGACCCTCGTTTCACGCTCGCCCAGGGGCAACCCACGCCCGGCGGCGACACCAACGACGCACCCACGCCGCTCGAGCTGCGGCCCGGCTCACGCTTCGTCTCTACCGGAGCGAACGAGCTGGGCATCGGCTGGAAACGTGAGGGGAGTTTGCCCGGCGTCATTCCCTGGAACGGCTTGTTCGAGCTCAGGGCAAATGGCCGGTGCTGGAGACGGTGATGCGACGATTGCCTGCTGAGTTCGAAGACCTGCTCTCTGCCTCGGGCCGCGCGGTGCTCTCTGGGCGGCGTGCCCTCTCGCTGGGGAACGACCGCTTCCTCGCGGCGAACGGGCTGCTCGACGCGAAGCAGGCGCTCGCCGTCACCGCCCTGCTCGACCGCACGCTGAAGGACACGCTGACGCCGATGGAGGATCCCATTCCTCCGTGGACCATCACCGGCATGCAGCACGACTACGGCGAGCTGTTGCCCAAGACGGTGCGCGTGCGCACGGCCACCTTCTCGTCACGCCGCTCGAAGGGCTTTCAACGGGCAGGCGACATCGGCCTGCACACCACGCTCGCGAGCGAGAGCTACTACGCCTTCGCGCAGCGCCTCAGTGGGCGCGCGCTGCGACGGGGCTGGGGCACGCAGGTGCTCTGCTACGGCCCCGGTGACTACGCGGGCCCGCACAACGACCATCACCCCGAAGACGCCGACGCGCGTGATGGCTACACCGACCTGCACCTCACGTTCTGCACCAGCGGCGTCGCGACCCAGTCGCTCATCTACGAACGCGGCGGGCACTTCAGCGAAGAGCAATCGGTCGTCACCGTCGGCGGCGTCACATGCTACCGCCTGCCCTTCTGGCACTACACGACGCCGTTGCGTGCGAAGCCGAAGCAGGAGCGTGACGCCCGTCGCTGGGTGGTGCTCGGCACCGTCCTCGACGAGGTTGCACCGGCCTCGTCGAGGCGGCGTTCGGGCTGAGGGTCGCGAATCCCCCCCGGAGCGCGCTCGATGCAGGTCGACGGAGTCACGCTCGAAGACGCGCGCGGTGAGTTCAGTGCCGAACGTGCACGGCGAGCAGCAGCCAGACGCACCGGGCCAGGACTGCAGGCACCCGCTGACGCGCGAACTCAGAGATCTGAGACGGCCACGACGTTCACGGCACAGACTTCGGTCTGGGCACGTCGTCGAGCCCCAGAAACAAACGTGGTGTGTGGTTTGCACACGCGGGCACCGTGATTCGTGCATCGGTGATGTTCGCGGTCGTGGCCGTCGGCGTTTCGTGTTCTCCCGCGTTTCCTCCACCTGACGATGCGGGTGTTGTCGGCGACGCGGGTGTTGTCAGCGACGCGGGTGTTGTCAGCGACGCGGGTGTTGTCAGCGACGCGGGTGTTGTCAGCGACGCGGGCGTTGTCAGCGACGCGGGTGTTGTCAGCGACGCGGGTGTTGTCAGCGACGCGGGAGTTGTCAGCGACGCGGGCCTTGTCAGCGACGCGGGTGTTGTCAGCGACGCGGGAGTTGTCAGCGACGCGGGCCTTGTCAGCGACGCGGG
>JAACJQ010000346.1 GCA_016879935.1 Archangiaceae bacterium
CGATTCCGATCGCGGTCGGGCTCATCGTGATGATGTACCCGCCGCTCGCGAAGGTCCGCTACGAGGAGCTGCCACGCGTCTTCAAGAATCGCAAGGTGCTGGCTCTCTCGCTCGTTCAGAACTGGGTCGTCGGGCCGTTGCTCATGTTCGGCCTCGCCGTGCTCTTCCTCCGCGACCGGCCTGACTTCATGTTGGGCCTGGTCCTGATCGGCATCGCGCGCTGCATCGCCATGGTGCTCGTGTGGAACGAACTTGCGCGCGGCGACCCCGAGTACTGCGCGGGCCTCGTCGCCTTCAACTCGATCTTCCAGGTGCTGTTTTTTCCACTCTACGCGTGGCTGTTGGGCGAGGTGCTCCCGCGCGCGCTGGGTCTTCCCGCCGCGTCGATCGACATCTCGATGATCGAGATCGCGAAGACGGTGGCGCTCTATCTCGGCGTGCCGTTCGTGGCGGGCTTCGTGACGCGCCTGGTGCTTCGCCGTGCGCGGGGAGACGAGTGGTACACGCAGCAGTTCCTTCCGAAGATCGGCCCGATCACGCTCGTCGCGCTGCTGTTCACCATCGTCGTGATGTTTTCGCTCAAGGGCGAACAGATGCTGCAGCTGCCGCTCGACGTACTGCGCATCGCGCTGCCGCTGCTCGTCTACTTCGCCGTCATGTTCTTCGTGTCGTTCCTGATGTCGAAGCGGGTCGGCGCGAACTACCCGCAGACGGCGACGCTCTCGTTCACGGCAGCGTCGAACAACTTCGAGCTCGCCATCGCAGTGGCCGTGGCGACCTTCGGCATCGGCAGTGGGCAGGCGTTTGCCGCGGTGATCGGCCCGCTCGTCGAGGTGCCGGCGCTGATCGCGCTGGTGTCGGTCGCGGGCTGGCTGCAGCGGCGCATGTTCCCCGTCACGCCCTGATCAGGGCTCGCGGCCTTGAATCGCCGGCAACGTCTTGAAGCCGTCGCACGACTTCTTCAGGCCCAGAAAGTAGGGCAGGGAGCGCCACGTCATCTTCAGCCACCCGAGCCAGGCTCGCAGGCGTGACGGCGTCGCCTGACCCGCCCGCTGCACGGCCTTCTGCAGATCGACGACGTGGGTGTCGACCTCTCCGAGGCCTTCCAGGTGCTCCTTCATCGGCTCGGCGAGCACCTTCATCTCGGGGTCGAGGCGCTCGAACACCGGTGTGCTCATCAGCACGTACTCGGGCACCGTCACCGAGTTCTTCAGGAAGCGGTGCACGGTGATCACGTCGACGCCCGCGAGCTCGGTGAAGTGCTTCACCTTCTGCAGCGCCACCTCGCCGAGGTGTGAGACGAACTTGAGCGTCAGCTTGCTCGCCTGCACACAGCCATCGCACGAACAGACGCGGTTGATCTCGAGCTCGGCGCGGCGATCGATGAACGCCGTGCGGATCTTCACGATGCGCTCGCTGAACGCCGCCAGCTCGTGCTCCTTCGGCGTGTCAGGCAGCTTCGCGTAGAAGAACGCGGCGTCACCCTCGAGCTTCGCGAGCTCGTACTTGGGCGCCGCCGCGTCGATCACCGACTCGAGCAGCTGGGCGACCACGTACTGCGCGTGCGCCAGGTTGATCCGGTGCACGGTCATGAACTTCGTGTAGCCACCGATGTCGGCAATGACGAGGAGCGCCCGCACCCGCCACACTCTACCCGCGAATTGATCGCGGACACGCCTCGGCTGATTGACCATTGAGCCGGGGCGCGAGCGGGCGCAGTCTGCCTGCCGATGAAGATCGGCCCACCGTCACTCCCCAGAGTTCCGAACCTGGTCGATGTCGCGAAGACGCCTGCTGGGCCGACCTCCGTTCCCGTGCCGTTTCCGAACGTGCCGTCATCGACCTTCACGCCTGCTCCAGGCGCAGAGCGTCGCTTCTCGGTGCGCTTCCTTCAGGGCATCGAGCCGCGCCTCTCGCTGGCCGGCGTCGACCCGGGCCTCGTGAAGGAACTCGGCCATCGCTTCAAACACATGGATCGCACGGGCCTCGATCGTGAGGGCCGCATCGTCGATCGCCTGCTCGAGTCGGCGAACCCCGCGCACGGCATGGCGCTGTACGGGCTGATGGCGCAGCTCGGGTCGATCGTCGCGCCCAACGGCTCCACCGTCTCGGCCAACGCCGAAGGCTCGTGGACCGTGAGGCCCTTCGGCGGTGAGCCGTTCGAGCTACTCGCGAAGGCGGGCGAACGCGCGGATCTCGGCGGCGGCTACTCGGCCTTGACCAGAGACTCGAACACCGTCGTGGTGGCAAGTGAGGTCTTGAACCGCGAGATCTCCGAACGAACGGGGCTGCGCGCCGCCGAGTTCGCGATTGCCCTCGGTCCCGCGTCGGCCATGTTCGCGACGGCGCACAACCCGGCTCCGCTCGTCGGTGTGCTGGGCTGGTACGCCTCTCAGTCGGCCTCCGACTCGCTCACAGCGTTCGGCCATTTCTTCGATCGGATCGGGGCGCCAGGCGTCGGTGGAGCCTGTCACGCCGGGGCGAAGGGAACGGCCATTGCGGCTGACGTGTTCGGGTCGATGGCCTCACCGACCAACGGTGGCTCGCTCTCGAGCGGCATCGCTCTGATGACGCTGAACGCGATGCCGCGGGCCTCGCACGACGGCGTGATGGCGCTCCTCGAGAAGGCCGGGCGTTCTGCTGCGCCCAGCAGCCGCTCCGACCCGCTGCTCGAGAAGGCGGCGATGCTCAGTTTCGTCGCGAAGAACCCGATGCTCTTCCTCCAGAGCGCAGACACGAAGTCGCAGGAGGGCCTGACCGCGCTCTCGAACTTCGCGGCGAAGATCCGCGGAGCGGCGCGCGACGTCATTCTGGCTGCTGCGAGCTGACGAAGCGCTTGCCCGCCGAGGCGTTCCGGGCGAAATCGGCCCGCATCATGGCCATCAGCCCCGCCCACTCCCTGGACTTCGAGCGCCCGCTGCTCGAGCTCGAGAAGAAGATCGGAGATCTGCGCAACATCTCCCGCTCCGGCGCCATCGACATGACGCAGGAGATCGGCCGCCTCGAGAAGAAGGCGAAGAAGCTGCAAGAGGAGATCTTCAACGATCTCTCGCGCTGGCAGATCGTTCAGCTCTCGCGCCACACCGCGCGCCCGTACTTCCTCGACTACGTGAACCTGTTGTTCACCGACTACTGCGAGCTCGCGGGTGATCGACTCTTCGGTGAAGACCCGTCGATCGTCGGCGGCTTCGCGCGCTTCGACGGCCAGCCGGTGATGGTCATGGGCCACCAGAAGGGCCGCAGCACGAAGGAGAACATGCTGCGCAACTTCGGCATGCCCCGGCCCGAGGGCTACCGGAAGACGCGGCGCCTCTTCGATCTCGCCGCCCGCTTCAACCGGCCGATCTTCACGTTCATCGACACGCCGGGCGCGTACCCGGGCATCGGCGCCGAGGAGCGTGGTCAGGCCGAAGCGATCGCCGTGAACCTCGAGGTGATGGCGGGGCTGCCCGTGCCCGTGATCAGCACCGTCATCGGCGAAGGCGGGTCGGGTGGAGCGCTCGCGATCGGCGTCGGCAACCGCGTGCTGATGATGCAGTACTCGATCTATTCCGTGATCTCGCCCGAGGGCTGCGCGTCGATTCTGTTCCGCGATGCGACCCGCGCCGACAAGGCCGCCGAGGCGCTCAAGCTGGTCGCCACCGACCTGAAGGCGCTCGGGCTCGTCGACGAGGTGATTCCCGAGCCTGCCGGCGGCGCCCACCGCGACCCCGCGACGGCGGCGCAGTCACTGGGCGGCACGCTCCGCAGGCACCTGCGCGAGCTCTCGAAGCTCAAGCCCGATCAGCTCATCGACCAGCGGTACGAGAAGTTCCGCGCGATGGGCGTCTTCTCGGGGAAGTGACGAGATGCCGCGCCCGCTCATCGTCGCCATCGACGGACCCGCGGGGGCGGGCAAATCGACCGTCTCGAAGATTCTCGCCCGGAGGCTCGACTTCACGCTCGTCGACACCGGCGCCATCTATCGCTGCGTCGCGCTCAAGGCCCGCCGGCAGGGCATCGCGCTCGACGACGACGCCAGGCTCGAGACGCTGCTGCACGGCGTGAAGGTCTCGTTCCGCGTCGAAGAAGACGTGAACCACGTGTTCCTCGAAGGCGAAGACGTGTCTGACGAGATTCGCACGCCCGAGAACTCGCTCGCCGCCTCCCAGGTCTCGAGCCGGCCCGTGGTTCGAAACCACCTGCTCGAGCTGCAGCGCCGCCTCGCGCTCTCGGCCACCCACGGCGCGATCCTCGAAGGCCGCGACATCGGCACCGTCGTCTTCCCTGACGCCGACGTGAAGGTCTTCCTCTTCGCGAACCCCGAGATCCGCGCGCGCCGCCGCTTCGAGGAGCTGTTCCAGAAGGGCACCGAGAAGCCGATCGATCAGGTGCTCGACGAGCAGAACCGGCGCGATCGCGAAGACTCGCAGCGTGAAGTGGCGCCGCTCAAGCCTGCCGCCGACGCCGTGCAGATGGACTCCACCGAGCTGCCCCTCTCCGAGGTCGTGCAGCGAATCGAAGATCTCGTGCTGAGCCGTCGGCGTGCATAGCGGCGCGCTCGGCCTGCTCTGCGCCGTCGCCCTGGCGCATGGAACGCCGCCGCAGACGCTCGGCGTGTCTCAGAGCCCGTGGAGCTCGAACGGCCTCGTCGCGCCGACGACCTTCGGCCTGCTCGTCACGGCCGATCGCTGCACCTGGCAGTGGGTCTGCTCCGATCACCTCGGGCTGGCCGATCGCGAACAGCCTTCGTGGTTCACCACGCCAGGCGGCGCCGTCATCGCAACGGCCTTCTCGGGGCTGTACCTGAGCCGGGATCGCGGGTGCTCGTTCACGAAGGTGCCGTTCTTCTCCGCCACCGGCGCCGCAGACTTCGTCGTCAGCGATGGCTCGTGGTGGATCACGACCGCGAAGTTTGGCGTCACCAACGGGCTTGCGCGCTCGACGGACGATGGCTCCACCTTCGAGTGGACGTCGCTGAAAGCCGATCAGACCTTCTTCAATGCCGTGCGCGTGGCGCCGTCGCGACCGCAGCGGCTCTACGTCTCGAGCTGGTACTTCGAGCCTCGCCTGCTACGCCTGTCGGTCAGTGACGATCGCGGCCAGACGTTGTCGGCCATCGATCTGCCAACCACGGTCGCGGTGGGCAACGTCTTCACCGTGCACGCCGTCGACGCGAGCAATGCAGACCTCGTGTTCGCCTCGATCGTCGACGACACCAGCATGCCGGAGCGCACGTCATTGCTCCGCTCGAGCGACGCCGGCCGAACGTTCTCGGTGGTGCTCCAGGCCGACGGCCGCGTGAATGGCATGCGCCAGGTGAACGGCGTGTGGTGGGTTGCGGTGGGTGATCGTGTGTTCTCGTCGACCGACGGTTCGAGCTTCACGGCGCTCGACAGCCCGAAGCAGCGCGCGTGCGTGGGTGGAGCGGGGGACGAGACGCTGGTCTGTGGCCGGCTCGTGGCTGATCAGTTCGTCATCGGCAGCTTGAGCGGAGCGCCGATTCTCACGTGGAACCAGCTCACTGGCCCGATCGAGTGCCCCGCCGAGAGTCCCGCAGCGAAGGCCTGCAGCATCACCTGGCCCGTCGAGCGCGCCGAGCTGGGCCTCGCGACCGACCATGTAGCAACGTGTGACGGCATGAAGCCCACGCCGGTCGCTCGCGGAGGTGGGTGTCAGACGACACTGACCCCGCTGTGGTTCGTCTCGGTCGTCTTCTTCCTCAGGCGGTCGAGGAGAGTAGAGTCGAGCGCACTCCGATGAAGCTCGCCCCCGACGAATTTACGGGCAAACGCTACGGGAAGTACGAGGTTCTCTGCCGCCTGGCCGTTGGCGGAATGGCAGAGATCTTCCTCGGCTTTGCCCGATCGGGGCCGTTCGTCAATCGACCGGTGGTGCTGAAGAACATCCTTCCCGAGCAGCGCGAAGATCCCGTCGCGTTGCAGATGCTGCTCGACGAAGCGCGCGTCACCGCCACGCTCTCGCACGCCAACGTCGCGCAGGTCGTCGATCTCGAGCGCGCCGGCGAAGACGTGCTGATGGTGATCGAGTTCATTCAGGGCGCGAACGTCGAAGAGGTCGTCGACGCGTGGACGAAGGTCGGCGAGCCGGTGCCGCTCGGCTACGCGCTGGCGACGATTCGTGAAGCGGCGCAGGGGCTCGCGCACGCGCACCTGCACAAGGACGCGCGTGGTCAGGCGCAGCCGATCGTTCACCGCGACGTCACGCCCCGCAACATCATGACGGGCTTCGACGGCGCCACGAAGATGCTCGACTTCGGCATCGCCCGCGCGATGGGCGCTCAGCGCCGCACCGTCGCCGGCATGGTGCGCGGAACCACGGCGTACATGTCGCCCGAGCAGGCGGTCGGCAAAGATCTCGACCCGCGCAGCGATCTCTTCTCGCTCGGCGTGATCTTCCACGAGCTGCTCACCGGGCAGCGCCTCTTCTTCCGCGGCAACCCCGGCGCCGAGATGGCGGCGGTGTACGAGTCGGAGATTCCCCTGCCGTCGAAGGTGAACCGGCGCGTGCCGAAGCCGGTCGACGCGGTGGTGATGCGGCTTCTCGAGCGCAACCGTGACAAGCGCTACCAGACGGCGGTCGATCTCATTCGAGATCTCGCGCTCGCCGCTGGCTCGACCTCGTGGTCGAAGGAGCGTTGCGCCGAGATGGTGCGCGATCGCTTCGCCGATCGACTGCGCGAGATGAACAAGCTGCTCGAGCGCGTGCCTCGCGACACGAGCGTGGGCTCGACCGATCAGCACGCCAGCCTGCAGGACTCGAACAACGGAGAAGGGCGAACGGTGATGGTGCAGCGGCCGACGGCGCCTCCGCCGTCTGCACCGCCCCTCTCGTTCGATGCGCCGATCAAGACGATGATCGAGTCGGGCCCTGCCGTCGCCGAGCTGCGCGACCGCGCCCGCAAGGTGATGGCCGAGCGCCAGAAGCAGGAGCAGGCCGACCCCACCGGAGAAGTCCCCGAGATCGTCGATCGTGTTCCGCCGATGCCCATCGAGCCTCGGGCATCGCGCATGAGCCTGCAGCCGGTCGGGTCGAAGCAGGCGACTCCGAACCCCCAGCCTGCGAGGCCGACGACGCCGCAACAGCCCCAGCCAGCGCGTCCCTCGACGCCGCCGCCTCAGCCCGCTCGGCAGGGCACTCCGCCTCCGCAGCCCAACTTGAGCGAGGAGTCGTTGTTCGGCGACCTCGACGAGAAGCAGGATCGCACCAAGGTGTTGCAGGGGCCGCGCATGTCGATGCGGCAGCTGCAGAACGTCCCCACCGACCCGTCGCGCAACGCCGCGCGCCGTAACGAGTCGTCGAGCATGCCGATCGTGATCGCCGCGTTGCTCGCGTTGGTGCTGGGCGCTGGCGGCGGCGTCTTCTTCTACGCGCGCATGTCGGGCCAGCAGCAGCAACAGCCCGGCGGCATGGGTCGCCTCTCGCTCAAGACCGATCGCCCCGTGTCGGTCGAGCTGATGGGCCAGGCGATGGGGCAGACGCCGCTCGAGTCGTGGGTTCCCTCAGGCAACCACCAGGTCGTGCTGAAGGAAGCCGACGGCACCTCGCGCGCGCTGACGCTGGTGATCGAGTCGGGCAAGCCGAACAGCCTCGACGTGAAGCTCGACGAGCTGCCGAAGCTGCCGTGACGTCGCTCGTCTCCTGACGCGGTTTCGAATAAGTCGGCGCGCATGATCCACGCGCTCTCGCTGTCGTTCGCCCTGGTGGCCGGCAACATGCCGCCGCCGCCCCGTCCCAAGCCGCCTCCACCTGCTCCAGCGGCCCCCGACAACCGCGTCGTCGACGAGAAGAAGGCCGCCGAGGCGAAGGCGTTCGGTGTCGCGCTCAACGCCGATCTCAAGAAGCTCTGGGTGCGCAGCTCCACCGCGGAGTGGATCAAGGGCACGTACATCACCGACGACACCGAGCGGAACGCGGCGGCGATGAACGAAGACACGATGGCGTTCACCACCCAGGCCATCAAGCAGTCGCTCGTGTGGAAGAACGTGAAGCTCGACCCCGAGACCGATCGCTACCTCTACCTGCTGCGCGTCTCACAGGCGCTGCCGGCTCCGTCTGACGCGAAGAAGCGCACCGAGCTCGCCGCCACGGCCGCGAAGCTCGAGGGCATGTACGGCAAGGGCAAGTGGTGCGGAGACAACTACACGCCCGGCAAAGACGCCGAGGCCGACAAGAAGAACTGCAAAGATCTGGGCGACCTCTCGAAGGTGCTCTCGGCCGTCGCCGACAAGAAGGCGCCCTCGTACGACGAGCAGCTCGCCGCGTGGCGTGGCTGGCACGAGACGTCGAAAGACATGCGGCCGCACTACGCACGACTGGTCGAGCTCTCGAACGAAGGCGCGAAGGAGATCGCCGCGAAGGATCTCGGCGAGCTCTGGCGCAGCGCCTACGACATGAGCCCCGCGGAGTTCGAGGCCGAGACCGACCGCCTGTGGACGCAGGTGAAGCCGCTCTACGATCAGCTGCATTGCTACGTGCGCGGCAAGCTCTCGGCGAAGTACGGCGCCGACAAGGTGCCTGCGACGGGCCCGATTCCGGCGCACCTGCTCGGCAACATGTGGGCGCAGGAGTGGTCGAACACGTACCCGATGGTCGAGCCCTACGCCGGCCAGCCGAGCCTCGACGTCACCGCGGGCCTGCAGAAGCTCGCGAAGGCCAAGAAGCTCGACGAGCGCGGCCTCGTTCGCATCGGTGAGAAGTTCTTCACCTCGATCGGCTTCGACCCGCTGCCCCCGACGTTCTGGGAGCGCAGCCAGTTCACCAAGCCGAAGGACCGCGAGGTCGTCTGTCACGCCAGCGCGTGGGACGTGACGTACTCGAACGATCTGCGCATCAAGATGTGCATCAAGCTCGACGAGGAAGATCTCATCACCGTTCACCACGAGCTCGGCCACGACTATTACTTCATGCAGTACTACGAGAAGCCGGTGCTCTTTCAGCAGGGCGCCAACGACGGCTTCCACGAGGCCATCGGCGACGCGCTCACGCTGTCGATCACGCCGCAGTACCTGAAGGAGCTCGGCCTCATCACCACGCTCCCGAAAGACGACAAGGGCCTGATCAACGTGCAGATGAAGGACGCGCTCGAGAAGATCGCGTTCCTGCCGTTCGGCCGCATGATCGATCAGTGGCGGTGGGACGTGTTCAGCGGAAAGGTGCCGCCCTCGAAGTACAACGAGCACTGGTGGGCGCTGCGCCTGAAGTACCAGGGCATCGCTCCGGCGGGCGGCGCGCGTGACGAGAAGTACTTCGACCCCGGCGCGAAGTACCACATCCCCGCGAACGTCCCGTACATGCGCTACTTCCTCGCGCGCATCCTCCAGTTCCAGTTCCACCGTGCGATGTGCCAGGCCGCCGGCTACCCGGGCCCGCTCCACACCTGCAGCATCTATGGAAACAAAGAGGCCGGCGCGAAGCTGAAGGCCATGCTCGCCATGGGCGCCTCGAAGCCGTGGCCCGACGCGCTCGAGGCCATCACCGGCCAGTGCCAGATGGATGCGTCAGCTCTGGTCGAGTACTTCGCGCCGCTCCAGGCGTGGCTGACCGAGCAGAACAAGGGCAAGCAGTGCGGCTGGTGACGCACGTCAGTTCGTCATGAGCAACCGTTGACCCGGGCCGGAAAAGACACCGGGGGCCCTAGACGCCAAACTCGTCGATTCTGTAGAAATTTGGGGCTTCTCCGCAGTGGAGGAGCGTTCAACGCAGAGAAAGACGAGACGAAAAGATGGCGACTGGAACTGTCAAGTGGTTCAACGACGCGAAGGGCTTCGGCTTCATCACGCAGGACGGCGGTGGTGAAGACGTGTTCTGCCACCACACTGCGATCCAGATGGATGGCTTCCGCACCCTCCAGGAGGGGCAGAAGGTGGAGTTCGATGTGACGCGTGGGCCCAAGGGCCTGCAGGCACAGAACGTTCGCGCAGCCTGAGTCTCGTCAGCGAGAAAATCAGGGGGAGGAAGCCCGGTGGAAACGCCGGGCTTTTTTCTTTTCCAACACTGCTATTCCTCACGGCCCAACCAGGAGCGTGGCGACGATGAAGATGGTCGACGTTGGCGAGAAGTCGAAGACCGAGCGGGTGGCCGTGGCCAAGGGCCGGGTGCGCATGTCGAGCGCGGCGTTGACGGCCATTCGTGATCGC
Source organism: Archangiaceae bacterium (assembly GCA_016879935.1). Lineage (GTDB taxonomy): Bacteria > Myxococcota > Myxococcia > Myxococcales > Myxococcaceae > Xiheimicrobium. The sequence goes on from JAACJQ010000346.1 coordinate 10,140, forward strand.
ACGGTCGAGAAGGGCGACGTGC
>JAACJQ010000347.1 GCA_016879935.1 Archangiaceae bacterium
ATCCCCTCCTGGTTCGCACGGCGCTGGAGTGGCTGTCGACGCACAAGGTGACCGTCTTCACGACCGAGCTGGCCGCGATGATGCAGCAGGTGGAGGACCCGGCGCTCTCGGCCCGGCTCGCCGAGATGGGCCCGAACCTGACGACGGCGATGCGCTTCGTCGGGCGCCGGCAGGCGAAGGTCATCGTCGCGCTCGCCGAGACTGCGGCCTCGTGGCACGAGCCTCCCCTGTCGACCGCCGAAGCCGCCGCGCTCGACGCGTTCGAGGGGTCCGCGAAGCCGGCGCCGGCAGGAGACACCGCTTCACTCTTCGCGAAGGTCTACGCCGCGCCCGGAGACGACTCATTGCGCGCGCTGCTCGCCGATGCCCTCGTGGCCACCGGTGACCCGCGCGGGGAGTTCATCTCGATGCAGTTGCTGCGGGGCGACGCCGCTCCGTCGAAGGCCGAGAAGAAGCTCGAGGCCGAGTGGAGAGACGCCTGGCTCGGCCGCCTCGCGCCGTGTTTCCGCAAAGGCGTCGTGTTTCGTCGCGGCTTCCCCGCCGAGGGCGCGTACGAGAAGAGCGGCGACCCAACGTGGCCCGAATGGGCGACCTTCGAAGCGCTCGACCTCATGCCGGCGAGCGGCTTCGTCACGGGCGGTACAGGCATTCTCGTGAAGGCGCCGCTGAAGGCGCTGCGCAAGGTGACGCGCATCGGCCGGCCAGTGCTCGACGAGGAGGAGGGCGAGCCATCGTTCTTCGAGCTCGATGACCTGCCCTGGCACACCGTGGGCTTCCAGTGCGTGGAGGCCTTCGTCGACGCGCTGCCGAAGCTGCTCACCGCGCGCCGCTTTCCAAAGGTGCACACGTTTCATCTCGACACGCCGCCGGGCTGGTACCCGCCCAGTGACGCCCTGCTGGCGCCGCTGCTGAAGCTGCGGTGGTTCACCCAGGTGAAGCACCTCGAAGTGGCGCTCGGCCCCGGCGCGCTGGCGACCGCGCTGACGGCGAAGGTGGAGTCGCTCGTGCTGAAAGACCACGCCGGCCTCTCTCGCCGAGTACCGCGCGTCGGAGGGGAGGCTCGCGCTCGTCGTCGAAGCCATCGCACCACGCTCGCTCGACCTGCTCGTCGCGTTGGTGCAGGCGCTGCGCGACACGAAGCTCGCCCACGTCTCCCTCGAGCTGCCCCGCTGCAAGCGCGAGGGCTCGGTGGTGATTGCCAGTGCGTACAAGAAGGTCGACCTCGCGCCGCTGCTCACGCTGCTCGAGCGCCTCGCCCCCGCGCGCCTCGACTTGCCGGAGCAATGACGCGCGTCACGAATGGAGGCGACGCAGTGGCCCCCATCACCACACTCGTGGGATACGTGCGGCCTCTTCAAGGAGTTGCTGCATGCGTCATCTGCTCTTCGTCGTGTCCATCGCGGTCGTCAGCGCCGCGGCCTGCCAGTGCGGAGGCTCGGGCAACCTCTGTGAAGCCACGAACTGCGGCCCCGGCCTCAAGTGCGACCCGAAGACGGGCGGCTGCGTGCTCGACTCCGCCGGCACGGGCGGCGGGCTGAGCGGCACCGGCGGCGGCTCCACGACGACGATGGGTGGTGGTGACGCGGGCCAGGCGGTCGACGCTGGTGGCCTCGACTGCCCCGCGACCTGCGCCGGCAACGCGCCCATCTGTGACCGCGCGCTGGGCCGCTGCGTGGCCTGCACCGCGACGCAGGGCTGCTCCGGCTCGACGCCCGTCTGCAACCGGCTCTGGCAGGGAGGCCTCGGCCGCTGCCAGGTGTGCACCGACGACAACCAGGGCTGCGCGTCACCGACGCCGTGGTGCGACGTCACCATCACGCCGGCCGCGGGCTGCATCGGCTGCCGCTCCACCGACGACTGCCCCGTGCCCGGCACCGTCTGCGACACGTTCGGCTCGCGCACCTGCGTGGTGAACGACGGCGGCTTTGGCGGCGGTGGCGGCGGCAACAACGGTGTCATCTGGGGCGACGGTGGCGTGACGAACCGCTGCCTGCCCGGCGCGACGCCCACGCCCACCCAGTGCACTTCGGAGTGCGCGAAGGGCTACGTCTGCCAGGGCGGGCGGTGCGTGCTGCGCGGCTCGAGCGGCCCGGTGCAGGTGACGCTCCGCTTCCCCGTCGCCGAAGACCTCGACCTCTACGTGGTGGAGCCGCTGCCCGACGCCGGCACCTGCGAAATCTACTACCAGCAGCCCGGCATCAACCCGACGCCGCCGCCCATTCCGATTCCCTTCCCGATTCCGATGCCGAACTGCGGCGCCAAGGGCTGGCTCGACCTCGACGCCAACCGCGCGTGCAACATCGACAACGTGAACGTCGAGAACATCATCTACTCGCCGGGCATCATCCCCACGAGCGGCCGCTACGTGGTGCGCGTGAACTACTGGCAGAACTGCTCGGCGAGCATGCCCGTGCCCTACGAGGTCGAGGTGCGCGCGAACGGGCAGACGCGGTACTTCTGCGGCACGTTCCAGCCGAACCAGGCCAGCGGAGGCAGCGCTGGGGCCGGGCGCTTCGTGGCAGACTTCGTCATTCCGTGACGCCGCTCTTCGCCACGCCGCCCACGCTCGAGCACGCCAGGGGGCTGGTGAAGGTCTGGCTCTTCGACGAGCGGGCGACGATGGTCGACCAGGTGCTCTCGCCGTCGTTGAGCGACGAGGTCGCCTCGTTTCTCACCACCGAGGTCGAAGCGCAGCTGCAGACTCGCTACGTGTCGAAGGGCCGCAAGGTGACGTACGTGCACGATTGGAGCGCGTGCACCGGCTACGAGTCGAAGGCCCGTGACCGATTGATCGAGTGGGGCCGTGCCTCGCTCGCCCATTCCGCGCACGTCACCGTCTGCATCTCGGACCAGGCGTCACCCTTTGTGCGCATCGCGGCAGTGACCGGCGTCGGCGTGCTGCGCATGCTGAAGATGCCCATCGAGCTGGTGTCAGACCTCGCGCCCGCCCTCGCTCCGTTGCGCTGACGCGGGGTCTCGTCGCACCCACCGCACCCGTCCGACCCGACACCGCGTGATGGGTGGTCGCGAAGATCAACCACCTCTGTCGCGGCGCGGAGGGTCGGGCCTTTGCAACTCGGCTGAGCATGTCGGGTCAGCACCACGACGACCGCCGCATGACGAGGGTGCTCGGGCTCGGGTCCGTCCTTGGCGTGCTGGTGTTGGGGCTGACGCTCACGTCGGTGTTCGCGGGAGCATCTCGTGAGGCGACACTCGCCTCGGGCCGGGAGCGGTTTCTGCGCGCCAACGACCGGCTCATCGCCGAGGCGCGGCGCCGGTTGCTGCAACCCGAGTACGGGCTGCGCGGCATGCGGAGCGCTGTCCTGAGCAACCCCTCGCTGCGCCGCGCCGACTTCATCCGGTCGGCCGAGTCGCGCGAGCTTCAGCGCGAGTTTCCCGGCATGCGTGGCCTTGGAATCATCGAGTGCACCGCGCGTGAAGGGCTGCCTGCTTTTCTCGAGCGCCAGCGCGACGACGGCGAGCCTCAGTTCGAGGTGCGCACCTCGGGAGACGCCGCGCAGCTCTGCATCATCACCTCCGTGGTGCCGCGCGTCGGCAACGAGGCGGCCTGGGGCTTCGACGTCTTCTCGGAGCCGCGGCGAAGGGCCGCGCTCGAGCGGGCCGTGGCGACGGGCGAAGCGACGCTCACGGCGCCGATTCAGCTCGTGCAGCTCGCGGAGCAGCGACCCGGCATGTTGTTCATGCTGCCCGTGTACGCGCCCGACGCGCACCCCACGACGGCGGCCGAGCGGCAGGCCTCGCTGCGGGCCATCGTCTACGCACCCATCGTGGCGCACGACCTCTTCGAAGGCATGCTCGCGGCCGCCGATGGGCAGGTCGACGTCGACGTCTATGACGGCAGCGAGCCGCTCGCGGCCTCGAGCCTCTACGACCCGGGTGGCCACCTGCGGGGCCTGGTCGAGCTGGGCGGGCTGTTCCGCGAGAAGGTCGTCATCGAGGCAGGCGGTCGCTCCTTCCTCCTCACCACCCGCTCCACGCCCAGCTTCGAGCAGAGCGTCGACCTCACCCAGGTCTGGGCGCTCTGGCTGCTCGGAGCGGGCCTGTCGGTCGTCAGCGCGCTGGTCGTCTGGCTCCTGGTGCGCAGCCGACTGCGGCTGGCCATGGCCAGGGCGATGACGCGCGACCTCCGCGAGGCCAAGGCCCACGCCGACCAGATGCTGCGGGAGCGAGAGGCCCTCTTCGGCACCATCGACCACCAGTTCATCGTCAGCGTGGCTGGCTCCGACGGCCGCATCGTCGAGGTGAACGAGAAGATGGTGGCCCTCACCGGCTACACGCGCGACGAGCTCGTCGGCCAGAACCACCGCATGCTGAACTCGGGGCTCCACCCGAAGTCGTACTGGGTCGCGATGTGGAAGACGGTGGCGCGGGGTGAAACCTGGCGCGGGGAGATCTGCAACCGCCGCCGCGACGGCTCCCTCTACTGGGTCGACGCGTTGATCGCCCCCATCATCGGAGCCGACGGCCGCATCACGCGATACCTGTCGATTCGCGCCGACATCACGCCACGCAAGCAGGCCGAAGCCGCGCTCGCCGAACAGACCGAGCTCGCGCGTGAGCTGGCCACCCGCGCCGACGCCGCCAACCGCGCCAAGAGCAGCTTCCTGGCCAACATGAGCCACGAGATTCGAACGCCGATGAACGGCGTGCTCGGCATGACCGAGCTGCTGCTCTCGATGAACCTCAACCCCGAGCAGCAGGACGCGGCCCGCACCATCTACCGCTCGGCCGAAGCGCTGCTCGTCATTCTCAACGACATTCTCGACTTCTCGAAGATCGAAGCCGGCAAGCTCGAGTTCGAGCGGCTGCCCTTCGACGCCGAGGAGCTGCTCTACGACGTGGTCGAGCTCTTCCGCGGCCGGGTGCAGGGTACGCCGCTCGAGCTGCTGGTGCGCGTCGACGCGAACGCGCCGCACTTCGTCTGGGGCGACCCCTCGCGCCTGCGTCAGATCGTCACCAACCTCGTCGGCAACGCGGTGAAGTTCACGCGCGCCGGCCACGTGCTGCTCGAGCTCGAGCGGCGCGACGAGAAGCTGGTGGTGCGGGTGAGCGACACGGGGCCGGGCATTGCGCTCGACCGGCAGCGGGTGTTGTTCGAGCCCTTCACCCAGGCCGACGCCTCGACGTCACGGCGGTTCGGCGGCACGGGGCTGGGCCTCGCCATCTCGCGGCGGCTCGCGCACGGCCTCGGTGGAAGCCTCGAGCTGCGCAGTGCGCCAGGTGAAGGCGCGTCGTTCGAGGTGGTGCTGCCGCTCGAAGAGGCGCCGGCGCCCGAGTCTTCCGTCGTCTCGCTCGCAGGCAAGCGGGTGCTGGTGGTCGAGCGCGTGCCGCTGCAGCGCCGCATCGTCAAGGAGCAGCTGGTGCGCCTCGGTGCGACCGTCGAGGCCTTCGCCGAGGTCGAAGACATTCCCTTCGCAGGCCGCAGCGGGTTCGACCTCGTGCTCACCGGAGACGCAGGGCTCGACGCGCTCGAGGCGGCGAAGGTCGGGCCGCTCGCGCTGCTCACCACCCACGCCGCGCGCAGCGAGCGGCGCGAGCTCGTCGGCCTCATCACCAAGCCGTGCTCGGCGCGGGCGCTGGGGCAGGGCGTCGACGCCGCCATCGCCACCGCGCAGGGCGTGCGGCGGGCGCCGCTCAAGGTGGTGACGGCGGTGGCTCCGTCGCGCCCTCGTCGCCGGGTGCTCCTCGCCGAAGACAACGCCGTCAACCAGCGCATCGCGCGCGTCATGCTCGAGAAGCTCAACTGCGAGGTGACGGCGGTGGAGGACGGGCGCGCCGCCGTCGAGGCCAGCGAGCGCACCGCCTACGACGTCGTCTTCATGGACTGTCAGATGCCCGAGCTCGACGGCTTCGAGGCCACGCGCGCGATTCGGGCACGGGAGTCGCTGCGCGGGCTGCCCCGCCTGGCCATCATCGCCATGACGGCCAACGTGACGGCCGAAGACCGTGCGCGCTGCGTGGCGGCAGGCATGGACGATCACGTCGCCAAGCCGACCCGGAGCATCGATCTCGAGCGAGCGCTCGACCACGCGCAGGCTCGGCGTGCCGCCTGAGCGGGTGATGCAGCTCACATGACAAACGACGCCTCGTCGTGAAGAGTCGCGCGCAGCATGAGCGATCGACACGACGACGAGACCCGGGAGTACTCGAACGGCGACATCACCGTCGTCTGGCAGGCGAAGAAGTGCATGCACTCGGGCATCTGCTTCGCGGGCCTGAGGCAGGTCTTCAACCCGAAGCGGCGGCCGTGGGTCGACCTCTCGCAGGCCTCGACGGAGCAGATCGTCGCGCAGGTGAACGAGTGCCCCTCGGGCGCGCTGAGCCTCAAGGGTGGCACGGCGAAGTCGACCACCGTCGAAGCCGAGCGAATCGTCGAGGTGACGCCGAACGGGCCGCTGCTCGTCTTCGGCAACGTGACGGTGAAGCGGCCCGACGGCACCTGCACCGAGCACCACAAGGTGACGGCGTTCTGCCGCTGCGGCGCGTCGGGCAACAAGCCCTTCTGTGACGGCTCGCACCAGCGGGTCGGGTTCAAGGGATGAAGTGGGCGCTGCCGGTGCTTGTCGGGTTCGGCGCGGCCTGCCAACCGCCGCCGACCGCCGAAGCCCAGCTGCCCGACTCGTCGAAGGACGTCTGGGTGTTGGTGGTGCACGGCTCGGGAGATGGGCCCGAGCGCTGGGCGCAGCCGCTCATCGACACGCTCTCGCCGCGGGTGAAGACGCCCGCGCGCGTGCAATGGGTGGCCTATGACTGGCGCGACGCCGCGAAGGACAAGCTGAGCGCGGCGGAGCGGGGGCAGGCCGAAGGCGCCGCCATCGCCGAGGTGCTCGTGCCGAAGCAGCTGTCACACGTTCACGTCATCGCGCACTCGGCGGGGGCGCACGTGGCCTTCGGGCTCGAGCAGGCGCTCTCGAAGGCGCACCCGCGGCCGACGCTGCACCTCACGCTCCTCGACCCGTTCCTGGGCAAGGGCCTCGACTTCGAGTGGGGCAAGGCGCGGTTCGGCACCGGCGCCGACTTCGTGGAGCAGTGGCTCAACCTGGGTGATGGCGTGCCGGGCACCGAGACGGCCATCGCCGCAGCGCACGTGGTCGACGTGTCGAAGTCGGCGGGCAAGCCCGAGGTCACCGGCAGTCAGGGGCACTGGTGGCCGACGCAGGCGTACGGCGTGCTCGAGCCCGGGTTCTCCAACACACTCGAAGCGACCAACACGTTCGACGCCGCCGAGCTGCGCGAGCGGTTTCCGCCCGGAACGTCGGCCGCGGTGCCCTGATCAGCTCTGGCTCGTGAACGCGTCGAGCGCGGCGCGGGCTTTGGCGGGGTCGTTCAGCACCATCACCGCGTGACAGACGCCGGCGAGGTCGCGCGCGAGCACCGTGCGGCCACGAAGGTTCAGCACGCCCTGCCGCCACGCGCAGGCGATGACGACCTCGACCTCGTCGTTGATGGCGACGGCTTTCGGCGAGGTGAACGAGAGGCAGCCCTTCGACAGCTCTTCGCTCTTCACGCGCTGGTACTCCATTGGCGTGGTGAAGGTGACGGAGGGGCCGGTCGGCGCGGGCTTCTCGGCCTCGAGCAGGGAGCGCACCAGCGCGCGGTCGCCGATCAACCTCACGCCGAAGCCGTGGCGCATCACCGAGCGAAGCTCTGGTGGAACGACGACGTGTCGAACGACCTCTCCGGTCACGATGGAGCTCTTCTTCGTCGGCGACTCGAGCTGCACCATCAGCCGCGTGCCCACCTTCGGGAGCAGGGTGGTGGTGATGAAGAGGCCGGTCTCGCTGATGTCCTGCGTGAAGCCCTGCTGCGTGGGCGTGACCGGGCCGAACATGGCTTTCAGTCGGCGCGGAACTCGTCTGGCGGTGCGGTGCTCCATGATTCCCCCGGGGGTCAGTACCAGTGATTCCAAGCCCCGTGCCGTTTCACGCGTCAGCAGATGCGGCCGGTTGGCGAATCGTGCAGGACGATGGGCGTTGAGCCGCGACCCCACTGATGGAGCAGCGTCGCTCCATCAGCTGTCGACCAACAGCCACACTGAAGTCGATGTCAGCTCGCATTGCTTCAGGGTCTCGTGCAGCACCCAGGCGGGCATGCGCAACGACCCGTCGATGATCAGCGGCGCGTCGAATTCACCAAGTGCTTCCAGTCGGTTGCGCACATTCTGAACTTCGTCAGCGCAGCGGCGGTCGAGGGTGTCGAGCTCGAAGAAGGCGGCCCCGACCCTCACCCCCGCCGAATCGACCTGAACCGGAACGCCGAGCCGGTCGAGTGGCTGCGCGTGGCGCACCTCGAGGCGAGTCGGAGTCGGAGCCAGCACCAGCACCTCACCCGTTCCATGAGTCAACGGCGCGGCGAGCAGGAAGCAGGCGACGATGGCGAAGACCTGCGTGTACGCGAAGGCAGTGGGCACGAGGGCCCAGACAGCACCGGAGCCGCGACGTTCCCTTTAGCGCGGAAGTGAAAACGCGAAGCGCAGCGGGTTCTGGGTGTTCGAGTTCTGCGAGTCACGCAAGCCGGCGAAGCACTCGATGAGTTCGTCGCCCTGCCAAGGCCACAGCATCGCCGCGCCACCACAGGCTCCCGTGAGCGCGCCGCTCTTCTTCGACGACACCCATTCGCCGAGTGGCAGGCCCCAGACGCCAAACGAGGTGGCGTCCTTCTGCTTCGGGTCGAACGCCGCGCGGAACAGCTTCGCGCACCGGGCCTCGGCCTCGTCGGGCGTGCGGGCGTTGACGAAGGGTGAGTCGCCTCCATCGCGCGCGACGTATTCCCACTCGAGCGGGGTCATGACGCGAAAGGGCGTTCGCCGCAGCGCCTGCTCGGCCTGCTTCTTCGTCATCGGCTCGGTGGAGACGGGCGCGCGGGCACACAGAAACGGTGCGACGCCTGCGGGCGCCGTCTTCGCGGGTCCGAACAGCTCGAGCGTCGACGGCTCCTGCCAACGCAGCGATTGAGCGAGCTCCACCTCGTCGGCACGAAGCCCCGAGAGGAACGAGCCCGCCGGAATCGCCACGAAGCGGACACCGGTCGGGCGATGCAGCACCTCGGCGAGCTGCGCCTTCCCGTGGAGCGAGCCAGTCGGCGTCCAGTCGTCTCCGAGCACGTCGGCGACCTTCTCCGCCAGGCTCCTTCGTTGCGCGGGCGTCGCGGCGCGCCAGGTGTCGAGACTCGACAACACGGTGAACGCGGTTGGAGGCGGCTTTGGCAGACGAACGGTCGTGGTCTTCTGCTTCACCACGGGAGCGGCGGCACGTTCAGGTGCGAGCACGGCGATGACGCGCGCGTATTTCCGCTCCGTGGCGACGTCGAGCGCGGTCTGTCCGAACGAGTCCTTCAGCGAAGGCTTCGCGCCCGCCTGGAGCAGCACCTTCACGACCTCGGGAGCGTTGGCCTCTGCGGCGAGGTGCAACGCGCTCGACTTCCACTTCCTGCTCACGTGCTTCGCGTTGGCGCCGGCCGCGAGCAGGAACTTCACGAGCGCGACGTTGCCCGCGAGCGCCGCGTTGCCGAGCGCCGTCTGGCCCGATTCGTCGACCGACTCGAGGTGCACCCCGCGCTTCACGAGCCGCTTCACCGTCGCGACGTCGTCATCGAACGCTGCTTCGGGAAGAGCCGGGTCCTTGCGCATGCGCGCGAGGATAGTCAGCGCCTCGCGGCCTTGAAGGTTCGTGTCGCGGGCGTGACGGTCGTCGAGGCGGCGAGCCCACCCGCGCTCATGCCGAACAGCGCTTTGAGGTTGTCTCCGAAGAAGGTGACGAAGGAGAGGAAGACGGCGAGCACGAAGACGAGCGCTCCCGCGACGATGCCGGTGGGTTTGCCGACCCGTCGCACCGCCTCGCTCAGGCCCACGGCCCACGCCGACGGGCAGTCCTTCGTCATCACCGTGCCGTCGAGGCGATGGAACAGCTGCGCGCACACACGCTCGGTGCGCACCTGCTGAAAGAGCGCCACCGCCTCGGCCGTCGTCATCGCCGAGACCTTGTAGACGTGCAGGTTGCACTGGCTGCAGTGGCGCTTCTTGTCGTCGCCCTGCAGGTCGCTCCAGCGCATCGGGCACGGCGCGGCGACCTTCACGCTTCCCAGCAGCTCGAGCTCTTCGCGGGTCATGGAGGCAGTATCGAGCGGTGCCAGTGGCGCGTTCATCGACCACTCGTCCGTCGGGCGAACGACCGATGCCCGGCGCGTGTCAGCCCGCTGTGGCAGAAGGAGCGTCATGGCGCGCAAGGTGACGGAACAGCGACTGATGAACGTGGCGCTGTTTCACCTGCGCCGGTACTCCGCGTCGGTGGCTGGCATGCGGCGCGTGCTGTCACGGCGCATCTTCCGCTGGGTGAAAGACGGCGCCGAGGTGGTGGGCGAGACCGACGCGCTGCTCACGAAGGTCATCGACCGCCTGGTGAGCGCGGGCTACCTCGACGACGAGCGGCTGGCGGCGGGCAAGGTGGCGAGCCTGCGCCGCAGCGGCAACAGCGCGCGCGTCATCTCGATGAAGCTGCGGCGCGCCGGCGTGAAGCAGGAACTCGCGAAGCAGGCCACCACGAACGAAGGCACGAAAGACGCCGACGCAGTGTGGACGTGGGCGAAGCGCAAGAAGCTCGGCGTCTTCCGCACGAAGCAGCGCGAGGAGCGGCGCCAGAAAGACCTCGCCGCCCTCGTGCGCGCCGGGTTCTCGTTTCGTGACGCGAAGGCCGTCGTCGACGCGAAAGAACCGCCCGACCTGTTCAGCCTCTGAGCTTCGCGTAGAGGAACGAGTCGATGAGCTGGCCGTCTTTGAAGACGCTCTTCTTCAGCACCGCCTCGCGCTGAAAGCCGTTCTTCTCGAGCACGCGGGCCGAGGCCAGGTTCCACTCGAAGACGCCCGCCTGCAGCCGCTCGAGCTTCATCACCTCGAACGCGAACTTCGTCAGCCCGCCGACGGCCTTCGTCGCGATGCCGCGGCCGTGAAAGGGGGCGCCCAGCCAGTAGCCAATCTCGGCGCCGCGCGAATAGACGTCGGTGAGCGGGTGCGCACCGGTGGCGCCGACGAACTGCCCGTCGAGCTCGATGGCGAAGACGCGCTCGGTGCGCTCGGGGGCGGTGTAGTGGGCGACGAAGCCTCGAGCGTTCTCGACGGAGTACGGGTGGGGGAACGCATCGCGCAGGTTGCGCCAGACGTTGCGGTCGTTCGCGAGCGCAGCCATTCGCTCGACGTCGGTGAGCTGGAGCGGTCTGAGGAGGAGCGCGTCGTCGAGTCGCAGGTGCATGGCTGTCGCCGACGATGCCACAGCCCCACGGCTGACCGGCTTCAGTGTTTGAGCATCGCGTGCTGACCGCCGGCCGCGCCCTCCATGCTGTGGCTCAGCACGAAGTGGTACAGCGGGTAGCTGTCGTCTCGGGGCCCGCCGATGCAGTCGAAGATGAAGTAGCCGCGGCCCGGGTCTTCCACGTCGGGCTGTACCTGCACGAAGAGCACGTCGCTGCGCTCGATGACGAGCTCGCCCATCAGCGCCTTGCCGACGATGAGCTGCACCACGGCGCGGTTGTCCGGCTCTTCGAAGAACTCCCAGTGCGCCAGCTCGTGGTCGAACAGCACGGTGTCGCCCGCGCCCACCCGCACCACGCAGTTGCGGTGGTCGGCGAGCCAGCGCCAGAAGGTGTCGAAGGTCAGCGGAGCCGTCTGCGTCGTCGAAGACATGCCCGCCGCAATACCGCGACGACTCGGCGAGTGGATCGTTTTTCGAACCGTCAGAAGAAGCGCACGCCGGCTTCTCGAAGCAAGCGCACCACCCGCTGCATGGGCAGGCCCTGAATCGACGTGCGGTCGCCTTCGATGCGCGCGAACAGGGCCTGGCCACGGCCTTCGACGCGATAGGCGCCCGCGCAGCCCTGCCACTCGCCGGTCGCCACGTAGCCGTGCAGCTCGTCGTCAGACAGCGGGCGCACGTGCAGCCGCGCCACGTCGACCTCGGTGACGAGGTAGCCCGGCCCGACGACGCACACGCCGGTGACGATTTCGTGCGAACGGCCGGCGAGCGACTTCAGCTGCGCGAAGGCGGTCTCGGCGTCGGGTGGTTTGCCCAGCGCCTTTCCATCGAGCGAGACGAGCTGGTCGGCGCCCACGACGAGGCAGCGCGCGTAGCGGTTGGCGACGGCGCGGGCCTTTCGTTCGGCGAGCTGCGCGACGGCTTGCACGACGGGCGTGCCCTCGGGAACGACCTCGTCGACCTCGGGCGCGACGGCCAGGTACGGCAGCCCCAGCCCGGTCATCAGCGCGCGGCGCGCCGACGACGTCGAGGCGAGAATGAGCTCCGAGTACAGGCCGCCGAGGAACACGCGGGCTCTCTGTCACAGCGACCGGTGCGGCGAAAGCCCTCAGCGGAGCTCGACGCTGCGCACGAAGGCATCGAGCGAGGTGCGCAGGGGAACGCGCGGCTCCGACGGGTCCCTGGCGGTGATGAAGCGCACGGCGTTGAACTCGTAGACGACGGCCCCGCCGTCACCCACGAAGACGGCGACGCGTCGCACGTAGACGTCGCCACCTTCGCAGCTGCCTGCGTGCGCGAACTGGAGCGTCGCTCCAGGGATGGTTACGCCACCATCGAGGATGGTCGACACGCAGCCGTGACTGCTGCGCCAACGCCGCAGCACCTCCTTCGCGGTCAGGCCCTTCGCCACCCTGGGCACCGACCAGCGCGTGAGCTGCCAGAGCGACTCGTCGCGCCCCTTCGCGGTCCAGCTCCGGCCCGCCGCGCCACGGCCCCAGTCTCCATTCTCAACGCCCGCGTCGAACGAGCCCTCGAAGCCGACGTCGTCGGGGAGCCGCCAGCTGAAGCCCTCGTCCTGCACCGTCACGCCACCGTCGGCCGAGCAGGTGATGAGGGTGACGAGCGCAGTGAGCATCGAGACGAGGCTATATCGCGCTCATGTCTGCATCGACGTCATGGGTGAGTCAGGCCATCGCGCGCATCGAGGCCGACTTTCATCGCAGCGCTGACACCCACCTCATCGCGGTGCCCGTGCCGTCGCTCTCGATGCGCGGCATCGACCTGTACCTGAAAGACGAGTCGACCCACCCGACCGGCAGCCTCAAGCACCGGCTCGGGCGCTCGCTCTTTCTCTACGCGCTCTGCAACGGCTGGCTCCGTGAGGGCGCGACGGTGGTCGAAGCGTCGAGCGGCTCCACGGCGGTGAGCGAGGCGTACTTCGCGCGGCTGCTCGGTTTGCCGTTCATCGCGGTGATGCCGAAGGGCACCTCGCCCGAGAAGGTGGCGCAGATCGAATTTCATGGTGGCCGCTGCCACTTCGTCGAGTCGGCCACCGAGGTGAGCGCCGAGGCGCGTCGGCTGGCAGTCGAGACGCGCGGCCACTTCATGGACCAGTTCACCTACGCCGAGCGCGCGACCGACTGGCGCGGCAACAACAACATCGCCGAGTCGATGTTCACGCAGATGGCGAAGGAGCGGCACCACGTGCCCCGCTTCATCGTCGTCGGCGCCGGCACTGGCGGCACGAGCGCCACCATCGGCCGGTACACGCGCTATCGGCAGTTCGACACGACGTTGTGCGTGGCCGACCCCGAAGGCTCGGTGTTCGGTGCGTACTGGCGAACGGGAGACGTGACGCTGAAAGGAGCCGGCTCGCGCATCGAAGGCATCGGTCGCCCGCAGGTCGAGCCGAGCTTCATTCGTACGCTGGTCGACCGCCTGCTCGAGGTGAAGGACGTGGAGTCGGTGGCGGGCATGCGGTCGTTGTCGGCGCTCCTCGGTCGGCGGGTCGGGCCCTCGAGCGGCACGAACTTCGTGGCGATGTTGACGCTGGCCGACGAGCTGAAGCGGGCGGGCGAGACGGGCTCGGTCCTCTCGTTGCTCTGCGACGCGGGCGAGCGGTACCTGCCGACGTTTCACGACGCGGCCTGGGTGAAGGCGAACATCGGTGACTGCTCGGCGGCCGAAGCGACGTTGCAGCGGCTGCTCTCGCCGTGAGGAGGCCTCGTGCGTGAGACGACCTTGAAGCCGGGCAGCCCGGTCACCATCGTCGAGGGGCCGTTCTCGGGGCTCCCCGCGGTGCTGGTGCGCGAGACGGGCACGAAGGTGGTGCTCGAGGTGACCGTCTTCGGGCGCAACACCGAGGTGACGCTGGAGCGACGCGAGGTGCTCATGGGCGCGCCCTTGCTCGACGAGCTCGAGGCCGAGGTCGTGAGCGCGGTACGTCAACGCGAGTACCCCCAACGGTCGTTCTCGTTCTGGCGTCGCGAGCTGCGGGGCCGCGCGGAGGACCCGACGGAGGAGGAGCTGCCCGCCATCGTGCGCCGCGCCGACGCGTTCGAGGCCGAGCTGCTGCGTGCGCTCGAACTCGAGACGGCGGCCGAGGTGGCGCGGTTTCGGGAGGCGTTCGCGGGGCTCGATGAGACCGCCCGCACTACGAAGTGGATGAAGGAGCGCGCGAGTTGGGTCGAGTGGCGCGAACAGGCGCGGGCGGTGCGCGCGGCCCTCGACGCCGAGCTTCCAGAGCCCGAGTTCGGCACGCCGGAGTTCGAGGTGTTGCACGAGCGGCAGGTGGAGCTTCGGGCGCGGGTCGAGGCGTTTCGCAGACGTGAAGTGTTCGAACGCCCGCTCGTCGACGAGCCCCGCAGTGAAGCGCTCGAGGCCGCCATCGACGCCGAGGTCGACCGCGACGACGCGTTCCTCGTCTATGGCGACTGGCTCTCGAGTCGTGGCAGCGCGCGCGGTGAGCTGATCAGTCTTCACGCCGCAGGCAGACGGGCGCCGCAGCTCGAGACGTCGCTGCTCGGTCCGCTCGCGGCGTTCGTCGAGCGGCTCGATGCCCAGTGGCGGCTCGGCTTTCTCACGCAGGTGCGGCTCGAGGCCACGCGCGATGACGAACGTGACGGGCTCGACCTCTCGCAGTTCGTCGCGAAGCTCTGGGCGTTGCCGTCGGCGAGATTTCTCCGCGAGCTGAGAGTCGCGTGCGCGTCGGCCCACGAAGACGGCGTGATGGAGAAGGTGCTCGCGACGCTCACCAGCAGCGGGCCGCGCCCCTCGATGCGCGCGCTCACGTTCGAGACGAACACCGAAGAGGAGATGCTCTCGTGGACTTCGACGGGTGACCTCTCTGCGCTCGGTGCGGCCTTCCCGAAGCTGGAGCGTCTGTTCGTTCACGTCGGCCAGGCGCTGCTGACGGCGCCGTCGTTTCCGAACCTGCGCTCGCTCGACCTGCGCACCACGTCGCTGAGCAGTGAGCTCGTCTCGGCGCTCGCGCGCGCGTCGTGGCCCCAGCTTCGACACCTGGGGCTGTGGTTCGGCTCACGTTCGTACGGCGTGCAGGTCTCGGTGGACGACGTGCGGCCGCTGCTCGATGCGCCCCTGCCTGCGCTCACGTCGCTCGGGCTCGCCAACTCGGAGCTCAGCGACGAGCTGTGCACTGGGCTCTGTGCGCACCCACTGCTGGCGCGGCTCGAGGTGCTCGACCTGTCGATGGGCACCATGACGGATGCTGGCGCGCAGACGCTGCTGGTTCACCGCGAGCGGCTGGAACACCTGAAGAGGCTCGACGTCGACGACAACTACCTGTCCGCTGAAGCGGTCGCGTCGTTGCGGAGCGCGTTTCCCCAGCTCGTCAGCAAGGAGCAGCGAGTCGCGGAGGAATACGAAGGCGCACTGCATCGGTACGCGTCGGTCGGTGAGTAGCCACGCCTTGCTGAGCCTGGAAGGCGCGGCCGCCCGCAACGAGATCAGCGTCGTCGCCGACTCATCAAGCACAACCCGTCCACGACCTTGCGAACGTCACCAGTCAGAACGGGACGGTTCAGTCTCGCGGACTCAGAAGGCAGCGATGCATCAGCGCAGCCGGCACGATGACGCCATCACCCTCTGACCGAGCGCTACAGCAGGCCTTCGCTGAACGAGAAGCCCGTCACCTGAGCTCGTTCGCAAGACCCAGATGTACCTGCGCGAGGCGCTCGTCGAGCTCGTGCTCAGAGGTGAGGCGCAGCGTCAGCGGACGGTGACGGTGCCTCAGCCCAGCCGGCTCGTGAGCACCACGCCACGGCCCGGCTCGATGACGCCCACCACGCGCTGACCGAGCGCCACCACCCGCCCTTCGCTGGGCCAGATGACCGTGTCGGCGCCTTCGACGACGCCGAGGCGGCTTTGCTTTCCTGCCGTGACTTCGACGACCTCTCCTGCCGGGCTGACGGTGGCCACGCGAGCGCCGTCGGGCGACACCGCCACGGCGCGCCCGTCGTTGAACGCCAACCAGTCTCGCCGCGCGAGCGGGCCTGGCACCGGCTCGAGCCGCCCCTCGCGCACGAGGACCGCCTCGGTGCCGTTCGGAAGAATCACCACCACCACGTCACCTCGTCGGCTCACCGAGAGCGCTCCACACGCCACCGCGACCCGATGACGCACCGAGAAGGAGCGACGGTCGATGACGAGCAGCTCTCCGGGCTCGGTGCCCACGACGAGGGCGGTGCTCGAGACTGCGACCGAGACGACGCGGGCGCCGTTCTTCGTGGCGAGCGGGTGGGTGGTCGCTCCGCGCGAGAGCGCGTCACGGGCGACGACTGCGAGGCCCGAGGCGTCGAGGGCGATGGGCCGCCCCACGGGCGCCTCGAGCGGCTGTGTGCGCCCCTTCGCCGGCGCGAGGTGGTGTCGCCCCTCGGCCAGCACCACGACGGAGTCGCGTCGCGCCGGGTCGGCAGACCAGCACCACGGCGGCGGGCCGTCGGCGCTCGAGAGGTTCAGCTCGGTCAACACGCTCCCCGTCGCGGCGTCGAGGAGCGCGACGGCGTTGGTGTGGAAGTTCGCACCCACCAGCCGCCCGTCGGGAGAGAACGCGACCCCGCGCGCGAGCTGGTCGTTGAGCCCCACGCCACCGTCGAGGCGGGTCGCCCATTTCACGGTGAGCGTCTGCAGGTCCCAACAGGCCACGCCTTCGAGCGGGTCGTCAGCGTGCGCAGGCGTGCACTCGGCGCCCGTGGCGAGCAGCCGGCCATCGGGGCTCGTGTCGAACGCCACGAGCGGTTGGCCATGGGGGAAGGGGAGCGCCTTCGTTGGAGGCGTGCCGGCATCGGGTGCGCTCGACGTTCGCGCGCCAGCGAGCGCCTGACTCGCGAGCAGAGACCACGAGACCAGGAAGTCACGACGCTTCATCGAGGCATGACCCCAGGGCGGCAAGAGATGCGCAAGCTGTTCAGGGCTCGACGATCCACCCGCGGCAGGTCTTCGCGCCGCAGTGGCAACGCTCCTTGAGCTCGGGCGGCAAGGCGTAGTCGTAGAACAGCTCTTCACCCGGCTCGAGGTCGCGCAGGGCCTGGAGCTGCGCCCAGCCGTTGCCCGCCTTCGTCACGCCGGCCTCGACTACCACGTTCGGCTCGCACGAGTGGTTCACCCACCGCGTCTGGTCGACCATGTCGAAGAACACGCCCGGCTCGAGAATGAGCGAGTAGGTGTCGTCGCGCCGCTCCTTCGCGCGCCACAACACGCCCTCGACGTTGGTGATGACCGAGCCCTTCTTGCGCCGCCGCGTGGTGACGAGGCCGTAGCCCTGCACCGTCGAGCGCACCACCTTGAGCCCCGGGAGCCTCGCCATCGGTCAGTTGCAGGCCGCGACGCAGGTCGAGTTGCCCACGCGGTCGCAGTGGCCCGACTGGCAGCCGACGTCGCTCTCGCAGCGGGTGCCGTTCGGCTGAGGGCCCACGCAGCGCCCGCCGGTCACCACCGTGCCGATGCCGCCATCAGGCCCCTGGCATGCGCCGTTGATGCAGCCCGTGCCCGTGTTCGGAGAGCAGATTTCTCCCACATGCCCGGCCATCACGCAGACGCCGTTCGAGCAGGCATTCGGGAACGCGCAGGCAGAGGTGCAGGGCTGGCCCAGCGTGGGAGTGGGGCCGCAGCGCCCCACGCCGCCATCGGCGCCCAGCTGGCACCGGTCGCCCTGCGCAGCGCACGAGCTCGACTCGGTGCACGGCTGGCCGGTCGCGATCTTCGGCGCGCACGTGCGGGTGTTGCCAGCGTACGAGCAGAAATCGGTCGAGCGGCAGTTGTTGTCCGACGAGCACGGCGTCGACGGGCCCGCCGCCTGACAGGTCTTCGCCACGCTCTCGCAGTACTGCGCCGTCGCGCACTCGTAGCCGAACGGGCACGGGTCGCCGACCACCGGAGTGCCGCAGGTGCCACGCGTGCCTACTCCGCCGTCGGCGTTCACCACGACGTTGCGGCACTGCTCCGAAGACGACTGGCACCGCTGCGTGCTGTTGGTGCAGGGCTGGCCGGTCGTCACGTTCGACACGTACGACTGGCAGGTGCGCAGCACCTCGTCACAGCTGAGCGTCGACGTGCAGTCCTGCGAACGAATGCAGCGGGCGCCCATCGCGCCGCGGGTGCGGCAGCTGCCTTCGAAGCACGAGGTGCCATCGGCGCACTCGCTGTCCATGCGGCACGAGGCTCCGGGCGTGCCTCTCGCGGTGCAGACCGACGAGCGGCAGAAGGCGTCGCTCGTGCAGTCCGAGCTGAGCGCGCACGTCTGGCCAATGGGCTTCTTGTCGCGGCACACGCGCTGGGCGTCGCAGTAGGCCGACGCGACGCAGACGAAGTTGGGGCAGGGCTGGCCCACCGTGGGCAGCCGCTCACAGACGCCGTTGCGGCACTGACCGTTGGGCCCGCAGCTGCTCGAGAACGAACTGCACGGCGTGCCGGGTGCGGGCTCGGCGGCGCAGCGGCCGTTGATGCACACGTTGGGCGCGTCGCACGCCATGCCCGCGCGGCACGCCTCACCCAGGCCCCCGCCCGTGGTGCAGCGACGCATGCAGGGCTGGCCGTTGCACGACGTCGTCGGGTCGGAACAGTCGGCGTTGGAGTCGCACGCCGCGTTGAGCCCAGCTGCCGGCCGCGTCACCTCGCTGCAGGCGCTGGTGTTGCCCTGAGGGCTCGAGCCGCTGCAGGTCGTGCTCGCGAGCTGGGCGAGACAGGTCTGCGCCTTCGCGGCGTCGAAGGTCGAGGCGCCGATTCGAACGCCGCGCTCGGTGGCGAGGCCGCCAAAGCTGCCGGCGCTGCGGGCGACGTACGGTCGAAACACGGCAAAGCACTCCGAGGCGGAGCCGTTGGGCAGCTGGCCGCACTCGATGACCTTGGCGCAGTAGCCGTTGGAGAAGCCGTCGAGGAACGCAGCGTACGTGCCGGTGCCCGAGGTGCCACCGCCCGTGCCCGAGGTGCCACCACCCGCCGGGCCCGCGCCCGAGCTCGACGACATGCAGCTGCCCGAGACGCAGCTCTCGTCGATGCGGCACGTCGAGCAGATGGAGCCCTTCGGTCCACAGGTGCTCGACGACGAGGTCTGACAACGGCCCGAGGCATCGCAGCAGCCGAGCGCACAGTTCGCTGGCGAGCACGTCGAGGTCGGACAACCCGTGAAGGCCGCCGCAGCGAGACCGAGCAGAAAACCGAGAACGAGAGGCATCGAGCGCATGGGCTCCTCAAGACCACTTTCGGGTGGGGGCTTCAACTGCGGTCACAGCATGGGCTTCTGGTTCACTGGCTCGGGAGGTGTGCTTAGCGGTGGAGCCTGCCGCGCCTCGGGTTCGATGAAGGCCCAGTGCAGGCCCATCGAGAGCATCGGCCCGAAGTTCAGCCGCGCTCCGAGTGGAAACACCGCCTGCACCGACAGGCCCAGGCCGAAGGGGAACGTCTTGGCGTAGCCGATGCCCACGTGCGCGAGGAAGGTGCTGGCACCTCCGGTTCCGATGGGGTCGACGCTGGGGCCCGTGTACTCCCACTCGCCCGCGCCGATGTCGGCGTTGCTGTGGAGGGTCGCGCTCACGAAGGCCGAGCCCCACCAGCCTGTGAGGCGTGGAACCAACGAGACCATCACCCCTGGAATGAGCAGAAGGTCTCGCGTCGGCACCGAGGCGATGGAGCCGGCGGTGACCCGCGGCATGCCGTCGAGCGAGAGCTGCAGCGCGCCGTCGAGCGCCGCCGGGCCCTTCTCGAAGATGGTGACGTGGGCCGCCGCCGTGACGCCGGCGGTTGGTCGCGGGTCTGCGAAGAGCGACGAGTTCTTCTCGCTGTGGGTCGTCGCCCCCGTGGCGCTCGCGCCGTGAATCGAGCCGCCGACCGCCACGCGGTGATGCACCCGCACCATCGGCGTGATGCCGTACTGGTCGAGGGGCGCTCGCACGCCAGAGCCCGAGTCGGTGGTGTTCACAGGCGTCAAGCGCGCCAGCCGCGAGACCCCGACCTGCACGGCGCGGCTGTCCTCGAGGTGGAGCAGCGGGGTCGGTGGGAGCGGTGCCAGCATCGATCGGCGCTCCGGGTACAGCACGCAGCCGCTGAGCATCAGAAGGAACAGGAGCAGCGCGCGAAGCATGGGCGGTGCGCGCTGTGCAAACGCGGCGCCGTCCTATTGCGCTCCAGATTCCAGCACTTGCACGCGACGCTGACATGCCTGTCAGGCCGCCAATGTCAGACTCTCGTGAAGGCGAAGAGCGCTGGTACGGTCGGCGTCCGATGCTCTCCTTCGCGCTCGCGCTGTTGCTCACGCAGAGCCCCGACGCGGGCGTGGCCGAGGTCGAACCGGAGCCCTTCGTTCATCTCTCGGCTGGCGCTGAAGGCGAGCTCGGCGTGTTGCCGTCGGGCTGGGCCGAGAACGGCGCCGACGTGATGTTCGGGTTTCGCCCGATGGTGGGCATGCGCGTCTCAGACGTGTTCGCGCTTCAGGTCGGCCCGTTGATTCGGTTGCGCGTCATCGACACGCCTCCGCTCGACCGGATGAACGACCTCGGCGGCGTGGTGCGCGGGCAGGACTGGGACAGGCCGGGCGACTTCGGAGAGCTGCTCCAGTCGCTTCGCATCGGCAGCGACACGAGCGTGTTCCAGCTGCGCGCGGGGCCGATGCAGAAGAAGACGATGGGTCTGGGGCATCTGCTGTTCCGGTACTCGAACCGGCTCAATGCCGACGCGCGCCCAGCAGCAGCGACGGCAACGCTCGCGGTGGAGTTCCTGCGCTTCGAGCTCTTCGCCTCGGACATCTTCTCGGGGCGGCTCTTCGCCGGTGAAGTCTCGTGGGACATCGCCCGCTCGTTCTCGTCGAACGCCGCGACGCATGGGCGGTATCTGCTCTCATTGTCGCTCGGCCACGACTTCGCGCAGGGAACGCCCGCTGCCGTCCGCGAGCCCGACCCCTGCGCAGGCGCCGACTGCCGCTTCATCGTCCCACCTCCCGCTCCACCAGCGCCCGCGACGCTCGTGCACCTCGACGCCTCAGCCGTGCTCGTGCGCAGCCAGTCGTTGTCGTTGATGGTGCTGGCGGGCATGGGCGCGCGCGCGAACCAGGCGCGTGACCTCGGCTTCCTCGCTGGCCTCGCGATGGACGTGCGCGTGCCCGACGTCGAGCTCTCGCTGCGCGCGGAAGGTCGCAAACAGGCCGGTGGATTCCGCCACGGCTACTTCGGGCCGCAGTACGAGCTCGCGCGCTTCTCGGGCATCGGTCTCGGCTTCCCCGCGCTCGCCGACGAGCAGCTGCCCGACGCGTTCTCGGTCTTCGGAGAGCTGCGCTTCCGCCTGCTGCAGTCCATCACGCTCGATGGCGCGGTCGAGGCCTTCACCTTCGGGCGCACCGACTTCGACGCGACGCTGACCGTGGAGCTGCTCCAGAAGTGGCTCATCGCGGAAGCGCGGGTCGGCGCCGTGGGCCTCGGGCAACAACCACGCTGGCTCGTCACCGGCGGCCTGCGCTGGAGGCTCTTCAAGTCCTTCTATGTGCTGGGCAATGCCGGCACCGTCTTCTTCCCGCAGGTCGACGGCCGCCTGGTGCGTGGCGTCACCATCACGGGAGGGGTGGGCGTCGACATCGAGCGGTAGATCGTTTCCCCGGGTGGCTCGTTGAGAGGGGCATGAAACTCTCCCGCCGCCTGCTCCTCGCCTCGACTGCTGCCACCTTCGCGACGCGCGCCTTCGCCGAGACCTGGGGCGTGGCTCCGAAACAGTCGTTCCGCGACGTCATCGAGAAGGTCATCGCCATGCCCGGCGATTCGGACCTGCAGCAGCGCTGCGCCCGGCTCGGCCTCGAGGTGATGAACGTGATGTGGGAGGACACCGGCCGGTACGAAGGCTCCTCCGTCGGCCCCAACATCAGCGACCTCACGTTGCAGGTGCGCGAGCGTGTCGGCGAGAACGTGCGCACGTCGTTGCTGCCCGTCATTCGTCACCCGAACTTCAGCGACAAGACGGCCGACGTGAAGGCCGAGCAGCTGTGGGTTCGCATCGGCAACGAGCGCGCAGGAGCGACCCGCCGCGCCGTTCGCCTCACCGAGGTGCTCGAGCATCTGGGCGAGTACCTCTCGGCATCGTCGACGCTGAAGGGCTCGGGCAACCTGCTCGCGAAGCGTGACACGCACTTCCTCGTGAGCGCGCAGCACGTCTTCGTGCCGCTGCCGCGTGAAGGCAAAGCCGAGTTCAACCCGGTGCTGTTCAACTACCAGTCGTACCCCGGCAACCCGGCGGTGCTGACGCTGTTGGTGACGCGCGAGGGGCTGTCGGTGCGGGTCATCGAGAACAAGCCCGGCGACCAGACGTTCCAGGGCTGGGGCCAGCAGCTGTTCTTCAACGACAAGGGCCAGAAGACGACATTCACCGCCGAGCGGAAGAGCGCGGTGGCCAACCGCATCGCGTCGGGGCAGGGCACGAAGGCCGACGAAGGCGCGCTCGACGAAGGCGCCGACATGATGATGCTGGTGCAGGTGCCGCTGAAGCAGGTCGTGTCGCACCGCGGGTTCTTCGGAGCCGATGATTCGCTGGCTCAGGCAGCGCCCCCGATGGAGGCAGGTGGCGCGGCCGAGCGACAGAGCACTCGCCGCGAGCGCTCCGACGTCGAGCAGGCGGTGCTGGGCCACGGCGACGCGATGGGCCCGCATGAAGAGTGTGGAGGCCTCGCGCTCGAGCGTGACGACCGCTTCCCCGTGCGTGTCACGGTGCAGTTCTACAAGGCGACGAGCAACGGCGTGGTGTCGGACTCCGACCTCGCCGACGTGAAGCGCGCCATCGACCGCACCTACGAGAGCGGTGACTACGTCGGGTCGCTCGTGGTGCCGCAGAGCGAGCGAGACCGTCAGCGCCCGACGAGCTGGTACGAGCGCAAGTTCGGCTTCCGGTTCTAAGCGTCCTGGAATCCGAGTCGAAGCGAGGTCGCGGAGCAGCTAGCCTTTCGTTCCCGATGCCCCGACTTCCTGATCGTGTCGTCTCCCGGCTTCAACCCGCCTCGACGCAGTCGTCGCGCCTGGCCACCTCGGAGGTGACAGCCTTGTCGACCACCGAGGCCCGTTCGGTCGCGCGTCAGGCCGTCGACGCCATCGAGAGCCGTGAAGGGCTGGCCGCGCTCGCGACCAAGCTCCAGGGAGAGTCGATCTCGGCGCCGCTCTCGTCGCTCGACGACCTGCCCGCTGGCCGGGCTTGGCTCGCGGGGACGAAGCGCATCGGGCCTTCGTCGCCGTCGGAGGAGATCAAGGTCGTGCAGCGCGCGCTGATGAAGATTGGCGCGCACCACCCGCAGGGCCGCACCAGACCCGAGCTCATGCTGCTGCCGTGGGGCGCTGACGGGAGCCTTGGTGCGACCTCGACGAAGGCGCTCGAGTCGGCGCTGCGCCTCGCGGGCCGGCCCGAGCTGGTGCCGCTGACGATGCCGCTGAATCGGGAAGTGGCGCGGGCGCTCGAGGGGCTCCTGCGCGCGACGCCGCAGGTCCAGCTTCCGCCGCAGAACGACGTGTACCCCTCGGTGAACGTGCCGCAGCGGCTCAACGTGTTCGGTGGTGCGGCGCTCCCGCTCGCGACGACGCCCTACGACTCGAAGTGGAAGAGCGTGCTCTCGCGCATGGACGCCGAGCTGCCGCGACTGACGCCTGGCGCGCCGGGCAACTCCGCTGCGGCGAACACCTGGCTGCGAGGGCTCGACGGGCTGCGCGGCAAGCCTGCGATGGAGCAGCTCGTCGGCGTGAACCGGCTCGTCAACGAGAACGCGTACCAGGCTGATGCCGCCGACGTCTGGCGCTCACCGCTCGAGTTCTTCGCGCAGCGAGGCGACTGTGAGGACTACGCCATCGCGAAGTACGCGAGCCTCAAGAAGCTGGGCTTCGACGAGTCGCGCATGCGGCTGTTGATCGTGACCGACACGGCGACGCGGCAGGCGCACGCGGTGCTCGCCGTCGACATGCCCGACGCCACGTACATTCTCGACAACCAGAACCGCGACGTGAAACCGCACGAGGCGTTGAAGTACCCGCACAGCGGCGAGTGGCACTACCAACCCATCTTCGCGCTCTCGCGAACGAAGCAGTGGCTCTACGGCCGTCCGGCCTGAGCCCACCGGAGCGATGTCGAGGGACGTCACCAACGAGCTGAAGGCGCTGATGGCACGCAATCGCGGGCCAGACCCTGCAGGCTCCGATGCGCGAGTGCAGCCGGACTACGGCATCGAAGCGACGCTCGTCGACGAGTGCGTCATTCGTATGCGGCTGACCTTCAAGGCTGGTCGGCACTATTGCTGCCCCGAGGTGGGCGACCACCTGCCCCGCTTTGCCGTCATTCGCGAGGCGCTGCAGCTCTCGGAGTACGTGAAGATCGTGTTCTCACTCGACGTGGTCGTCGAGCCGGGCGCTCGGTTCTTGAACTTCGGCGGCGGCCCCAATCGTTTCGAGGCCTATCGCGGCTCGCGCATCGCATTCGACTACCCCGAGTGGTGACCTCGCCCCGGGACCACCCTGTCGACGAGGGCAGTCCCGGGGCACGCGCTTCACCAGAGCTTCCTGCGCAGCTCGAGCAGCCAGGCGTCGAGGGCCTGCACGGCCTTCGGCGGCGCGTCGAGCGGCAGCACGCTCTGGTCCTTCGCTTCGTCGAGCTTCGTGAAGAGGGCCTTCGTGCGCTCCCGCCAGAGCGTCGACAGCTCGGAAGGCAGCGGCGCCTTCTCACCCTTCGTCTTGGCCTCGACGAGCGCCATCACGTCGGCCACGCCATACGGCTCGACGAGCTTCGTCACGTCGGTCTCGAGCTCACCCGTGAGCAGCAGGTGCGTGCCCGTGAGCGTGGTGCGCACGACGTAGAGCAGCCGCTTGGCCGACGAGAACTGCGTGGCCTCCCACTCGCGGTGCTGCTGTCGCGCGAACCCCTGGTAGTGGCGGTACAGGCGACGTGAGAGCAGCGGGCGCACGAGCGGCCGAAGCGACTCGAGCTCCTTCGAGCCGATGGGCTGCAGGTGGCCGAGCAGGCGCTCCACGAAGTTGCCGTTGCCCGTCACCAGGCCTCGCAGCACGAACTGCAGCTCGTTCGACGAGTAGTCCACCTCCACGCCTTCGATGACGGTGATGAGCTCCTTGTGCCGGGAGCGCGGCTCGAGCGCGAGCAGCTCGCTCGTCGGCTCGATGTGCACGGCCTTCAGGTCGAGGTCGCTGTCGGGAGAAGGAAAGCCGTACGCGTGCGCGCCCGAGAGTGACACCACCAGGTGCCGGCGCTCGTCGGACTGCGCGCGCAGGAACTCGGCGGCGACGCGAGACTGGAGCGGCGTGAGCATCGTCATCGGCGTCATGGGGAAACCTCCTCGAGCAGCGTGCACCGAAGACGGAGCGTCACCCTGAAGCTGACGCCGTGCGCGCAACCGTGGCAACGTCGGCGAGATGCAGCAGTTCCCATTCTTCGGACACGGCAGGGGCTCCGAGACCACGTACGACGTGATGGCGGTGGCCCGTGAGCCCACCTCGTTCCTGCACGTGCGCACCGCCGTCGCCGCGTGGGGCTCGACGTTCGGGTTGAAGGTTCAGGTTCGAGCCGACGTGCCCGGCCTCTTCGCGTTCACCACGAGCGCTCAGCCCGGGCGGAAGGGCGCCGGGAGTCTCGATGGCCTCGAGCAGCTGCTCGCCGCAGCGCACCTTCGGGTTCCGCTGAGCTTCGTCGTGCGGACCAACCGGGTGACGCCGAGCGCGCGGCATCACGAGAGCGTGTCGGGCGTGGCGGCGCTGCTGACCGACGTGAAGCCGTTTCTCGTCGGCCCCTATGACGAGCCACGGCTGATCGCGAGCGGTGGGCAGGAGCGGGAGGCGCACCTCGCGCTGCTCGCAAGCCTCTCGCAAGACCCGCCCGCGCAGGCGTTTCATCGGGCGTTCAGCCAGGCGACGCGCACCATGAACGAACCGCAGCGCGCGGTCTGGCGAGATGTCGTGCAGGAGCAGGTGCCCGGGCTGCTGGGCCGCAGGTTCTCGTTCGACGTGATCTTCCTGGCCATGCTCGCCGACGCGCGCGGCGTTGGGTTCGCGACGCTCCAGGTGCCGGCGTCGTTCGGCGTGGCTCAGTCTCGCGTGTTCGCAACACACAACCGGCCTACGGCGACGACTTTCGACTGGGCGAACACCGCCGCCGTCGCTGCGTTGCTCGAGGGCGCACCGACCGCCCGGCAGTGGCGTGACCTCGAGCAGTCGCTCGATGAGGTGAGCGTCGCGCACCAGCAGACGGTGCTCGCGCTGAGCCACGACGCCCGCCTGAAGCTGCTGCCGCATGGAGAGTTCACGACCCGTCTCGCGAACGTCGCCAACCACTTCGCCATGCGCGGTGAGCTCGAGAGCGCGCGCGTCATCTACGACTCCGTCGTCGAGGCGAAGCAACTTCACCCCGCGTCGTGCACCACGCTGCTGCACGTCGCCATCGAAGAGAACACCGCCGCTGGCGTGAACGAGCCCCGAACGCGCCGGTATCTGCAGGCATCGCTCCTCCATCGAGCGCAGAACCCGCTCATCTGCCTGAACGCGGCTGAGCTCTTCTGTCAGCTCGGTGATGTGGACGAAGGCCTGACCCTGCTCGAGGAGGGCCGCGCTGCTGGAGTCGCGGTGTGGGACTTTCGCAACGACGCCGCGTTCGAGGGCGTGCGCGAACTCCCCCGCTTCGTGGCGGTGATGAAGTCGGGCAAGCGGAAGCGGTGAGGGTCAGCGCTCGGGGGACGGAGCCGCTGGTGCGGTCGTTCCCCACGGGCCTTCGGCGCGAGACAGCCATCGTGACGCGCGCGCTTCACTGATTCTCACGAGCAGTCGATGCGCCACGAGTCGGTCGGGCGCTTCGGGCAGCTTCGACGCATCACGCGCCGCCTCGAGCTCGGGCGCGAGCGACTCGGCTTCACGCAGCACCTCGTCGAGCGGAACGCGGCCGGCCTTGATGTCGAGGAGCCGGGTCTTGAGCGCTCCCGTCGCCGCGAACTCGGGCACACCGGTGCGTAGCCAGCCGGTCGCCAGATGAATGAGCCGCAGCAGGTTGTACGCGTTCTTTGGAGACAACCGCCGCGCCTGGCTCTCGCCGTCTTCGTCACCGCGATGCACGGCGCCACCCGCGAGCGCGAACGCCTTCAGCGCCGCGAAGTCGTTGGCCGCGATGAGGCCCTGGTCGCTGAGCGAGCGGTAGAGCTGCTTCAGGTACGTCTTCGTCGCGAGCAGCGCCTCGGCGTCGGTCGCGTGGGTGCGGGGAGAGATTCTCGCGAGCCGCGTGGCGACCTCGTCGAGCGAGAGCGTCGGTTTGGCCCGCAACCAATCGAGCACCGTGTCGCGATGCTCCGCGAGCCGCGCCGACTTCGTGAGCGAGTCGAGCTGGCGAAGTGCGTACTTGCCGAAGCTGCCGAAGAGCTGCGTCGAGACGAACGACTCGCGCGCGGCGAGGAGCCACTCACCCACCTCGTCGGTCGCGCGTACCGTCGGCACGAACAGCAGCTCGAAGGTGTTCGGGTCGGCGCGCAGCGCTTGAGCGATGGTCTTCTCGACCTCCCAGAACGTCTGACTGCCATCGGCGCTCACGAGGTCGCGCGGTGGCTCCACCAGACCGGCGGTCCACGAGAAGGGGAGCAGGAAGGCGCCACGCACGTCGGTGTCGGACTGGTCGTTGGCGAGGCCCCACGCGCGCGAGCCCACCGTCGCTTCGAGCACTGCGCACTGACGGAGCGCATTCCACGCGGCATCGCGACGCACGGCGAACGCGAGCTGGCCTTCTCGGCGCGGGAGAAGTTCTTCACGGCGAAACCACACGTCGCCGACGCCGACGACGTGCACGTCGAAGCCACCATCACGTTCGCGCGCGATTCGGCCGACGAGGCCCTGTGGAAGGCGACGCTCGCCATGCAGCCGCTCCACGCGCGTCGTCACCTCGGTGCCGTGCGGGAGCGAGCTGGGCGCACCATCGAGCGCGTCGAGGGCTGAAGGTCGGGAAACCATGCGGTGCCGACGATGCCACGGGCCGGTGCTGACGCGCTGGCATGTCGGTTCAGAAGGTGATTCCTCCCGCGACATGAACGCGTGGCCTTCGCCCGAGTCGTTGACGCTGACGTTGCCGCCGGGCGTCGGCTTGCGGTGGTTTCGCGATGACGAACTCGAGGCGCTGCCGGCGTTGCTCGAGCGCTGGTACCCCGCGGTGCGCGTCGGCGCAGAGTCGGTCTTTCTCGATGCTGCGTTTCTTCGCCGTCACCTCGCGTCTCCCGGTCGCGAGACGAGTGACCTCTGGGTCTGCGCCATCGTGCTCGACGGTGCCGTGGTCGGCTTTCAGGCGTTCGAGCGCAACGTCGCCTCACGCACGCTGCATGGCCGGCTCGGCGTGCTCGCTCCCGAAGCGCGCGCGGGCATGCTGGGCGCGCTCGGTTTTCCACTCTTCGAGGCGCTCGGAGCCGTCATCGGCGCGGAGTCGTTGCAGGTGTTCGTCACGCTCGCGACGAAGGGCCAACAGCTGTTCGCCGAACGGCGCGGGTTTCGGCTCGCGGGCCTGGTGCCGGGCTTCGACCGCGACGCGCAGGCCGATGGCACGGTGAAGCGCGTGATGGAGGCGCTCTACGTGAAGTCGCTCGTCGAGGTGTCGTGGCCCGAGGCGGGCGCACTCACGGCGAAGACGAGGGCAGCGTTCGCGGTCTTGTTCCCCGAGCAGGTCAGCGGCGCGTGAGCAGCCGTCGCACGGCGAGCACCGCAGCGGCCGCCAACGCGAAGCCGCCCGTCGTCGAGCACCCACGAGGTGGGCCATTGCCGCAGGGCGACTGTGGAGCGAGCGCTGCACACGTGCCTTGCACGAGCGCGGCTCTCCACGTGTCCGTCGGTGCGACGTTCACGCCGCAGGTCGCGATGCTGCCTCCATCGCCCAGCAAGTAGGCGTTCATCTCGATGCTCGCTCGAGCGCCGGCGTCTTCGAAGGTCGCCCGCCCGCCAACCAGGAACCGCTGGCCCGGCGGTACGAGCTGGGTGGCTCGCGGCTCCTGCTCGAACACCTCGGTCGGGTCGATGACCGCCGTGCCGCCGTCGCTCCACCGCAGGTCCGAGAAGGTGTAGCGGCCGTTCGACTCGAGCACCACGAAGCCCGTGAACTCCGACGGAAGGCAGGAGCAGGCGGGGACTCTGCAGGTCAGCGCGACCGCGTTGGACGAGACGGCGAGGGCACAGAGCAGAACGAGGCGCATGGAGAACTCCCAATCGCCGGCCGCGATGACGCAGCTCTATCAGCGGCGAGAGCGTCGCGTCGAGCGCAGGGCCAGGAGCGCGACGGTGGCGAGCAGTGAGAGCCCGGCGGTCGTCGAGCAGGGCCGCGTGTCGTTGCAGGGCCCACGAGGCTGAGGCGCCAGGTCTGCACACGTGCCCCTGCTGAGCGCGTCCCGCCACTCTGCGAGAGAGGCGGTGCCACCCTGGCACATTACCAGTCCTGCGTCGGTCAGCTTCCACGCCTCGAGGGGAAGGACGGTCGCTGAGCGCTCGCCTCCGACGACGACGGGCACGTCGGCGACGACATCGAGGTCGACGTTCGTCGTGAAGAACCGACCCGCGTCGACTGCTCCGACACCACCATCGGCCCAGCGCACATCTTCGAGCGTCAGCCGGCCATCGCTGTGGAGCACGCCGACGGCGGTGAATTCGGCGGGCCGACACCGACAGAGATTCGGTGTGCAGACCGCGCCAGCTTCAGCGGCGAGCAGCACGGTCATCAGCATCAGTGAACGCATGGGCACGAGTGTATCGGTCGTCACTCTGCTCGTGCGCTTCGGTCGCTGACAGTCCATCTGCACGCGTCGGTTCATGAGCCCGGCCTTCCGAGCGCGTGAACGACTCGCTACACCGCACGCGTCTTTCACCCTGGAGCGCTCCATGACCGCCGCCGTCGCCATTCCTCCGCCGATGCCGCAGTCGCAGCTCGACGCCGCCGTTCTTCGCGTGAAGGAGAACGCCGCCGCCTTCGCGCGCACCAGCATCGACGAGCGCATCGCCTTCCTCCGCCAGATGCGTGACGGCTACATGAGCATCGCCGAGGAGTCGGTGCGGCTGGCCTGTGCGTACAAGGGCGTGCCGTTCGAGAGCCCGTCGTCGGGTGAAGAGTGGCTCGCCGGCCCGATGGTGACGATTCGGGTGCTGCGGCTGACCGAGCACGCGCTGCGAGAGGTGAAGCAGTACGGCGCGCCGCGCGTGACGGACAAGATGATGCGCGAGCTGCCCGACGGCCGGCTCGCGGTGCGCGTGTTCCCGTCAGACTCCTTCGACTCGGTGCTGCTCGCGAAGCACGTGGGCGAGGCGTACATGCAGAAGGGCGTCACCCGCGCGAACCTCGCCGAGCACCAGGCAGTGCACTACCGCAAGCCGCACCAGGGCCGCGTCTGCCTCGTGCTCGGCGCCGGCAACGTGAACGCGATTCCTCCGACCGACGTCGTCTACAAGATGTTCGCCGAGGGCACCGTCTGCGTGCTCAAGATGAACCCCGTCAACGCGTACCTCGGGCCGCTCATCGAGAAGGCGTTCGCGCCGCTCATCGCGCGTGGCTTCTTCGCGGTCGTCTACGGCGGCGGTGAAGAGGGCGCGTACCTCGTCAATCACCCGGCCATCGACGAGATTCACATCACCGGCTCGGACAAGACGCACGACCTGATGGTGTGGGGCCCCGAAGGCGCCGATCGTGAGGCGCGCAAGGCCCGCAACGAGCCGCTGCTCAAGAAGGACATCACCTCGGAGCTCGGCAACGTCTCGCCCGTCATCGTCGTGCCCGGCCCGTGGGACCAGGCGAGCCTCGAGTTCCAGGCGCGCAACATCGGCGGCATGGTCTGCAACAACGCCAGCTTCAACTGCAACTCGGCCAAGCTGCTCGTCACCACGAAGGGCTGGAGCCAGCGGCAGACCCTGCTCGACCTCGTCTCTGCGTCCATGGCGACGGGCGGCGTGCGCAAGGGCTGGTACCCGGGGGCCGAGACGCGGTGGAAGCAGTTCGTCGAGGGCCGCAAGAACGTGAAGATCATCGGCGACGCGAAGCAGGGCGAGCTCGCGTACGCCTTCATCACCGACGTCGACCGCAGCGACGAGAAAGACCGCGTCTTCACGCAGGAGCCGTGGTGCACGGTGCTGTCCGAGACGGCGTTCGAGTCGAGCGACGTGACGACGTTCTGCGACGAAGTGACGAAGTTCGTGAACGAGAAGGTGTGGGGCACGCTCGCGGCGATGGTGCTCGTGCACCCGAAGACGATGGAGAACCCCGCGCAGGCCGAGGCGGTCGAGAAGATGATTCGCGACCTGCGCTACGGCGCGGTGGTGGTGAACACGTGGGCCGGCGCCGTGTTCGGCCTCGGGAGCGCTCCGTGGGGCGGGCACCCGTCGTCGTCGCTTGCGAACATTCAGTCGGGCCGCGGGTGGGTGCACAACACGTTCCTGCTCGAAGACCTCGAGAAGTTCGTGCTGCGTGCGCCTGCGAAGAACTTCCCCATCTCGCCGTGGTTCCCCGGTCACGCGACGCAGCACCTGCTCGGCAGAAGGTTGACCGAGTTCGAGTACGAGCCCGGCTGGCTCAAGGTGCCCGGTGTCGCGACCGCCGGCATGCGCGGGTGATCAGGGGAGGACGAGCGGTGCATTGTCGAACCCGCGGGGGAAGATGCAGCGCGCTCCCGTTCAGGCGACCACGTGTGTTGCGATGTCCTGCTGCGTGGGCGGGTTGCTGAGTCCGCAACAGTGCCGGGGCACGACGAGCGTCGTGATGGCGACGTCGTGATGGCGACGTCCCACGGGCAGGAGCGCCCGCTGAAGTCGCAGTGCGCTCCCCGCCGCCAGTTCAGGGCACCACGAGCGTCGTGACGGCCACGTACTGCTGCGTCGGCAGGTTGCTGAGCCCACCGGCGACGGTGACGAGGTAGCGCCCGGGGAACAGCAGCCCGCTGAAGGTGAACGGCGCTCCGCTCGCGCCGCCGCCGACGGGGCAGGGCACGTCGAACGAGAACGCGTAGCCCTTCACCGAATCGGTGAAGCGCACCGTCGCGCGCGAGGCCGACGTGCACGACGAGGTCGGGGTCGCGCCGTTCAGCAGCACCGTGCCCGCCGCCTGGAAGGTGATGACGTTGAGCGATTGGTTCAGCACGTCGCTCGTGACGGCGAACGACTCCGAGATGACGTACTGCACGGTGGGCAGGTTGCTGAGGCCGCCCGCGACGGTGATTCGGTACGTGCCAGGGAAGATGGCGCCGCTGAAGTTGAAGGGAGCGCCCGACGCTCCGCCGCCGACTGGACACGGCACGTCGTACGAGAATGCGTAGCCCTTCGTGGAGTCGGTGAACCGCACCGTCGCGCGCGAGGCCGAGGTGCACGACGACGTGGGGTTGATGCCGTTGAGCAATACGGTGCCGCTCGCCTGATGCGTGACGACGTTGAGCGACTGGTTGAGCACGTCGCCCGCGACGGGGAACGCCTCGGAGATGACGTACTGCTGCGTGGGAAGATTGCTGAGCCCACCCGCGACGGTGACGCGGTACGTGCCGGGGAAGATGGCGCCGCTGAAGGTGAACGGCGCTCCGCTCGCGCCACCGCCGACGGGGCACGCGACGTCGTACGAGAACGCATAGCCCTTCGTGGAGTCGGTGAAGCGCACCGTCGCGCGCGAGGCTGACGTGCACGAAGACGTCGGGTTGATGCCGTTGAGCAACACCGTACCGCTCGCCTGATGCGTGACGACGTTGAGGCTCTGGCTGAGCACGTTGCCCGTGACGGGGAACGCTTCGGAGATGACGTACTGCACGGTGGGCAGGTTGCTGAGGCCGCCCGCGACGGTGACGCGGTAGGTGCCAGGGAAGATGGCGCCGCTGAAGTTGAACGGAGCGCCCGACGCTCCGCCACCGACGGGACACGGCACGTCGTACGCGAAGGCGTAGCCCTTCGTGGAGTCGGTGAAGCGCACGGTCGCGCGCGACGCCGAGGTGCACGACGAGGTCGGGTTGATGCCGTTGAGCAGCACGGTGCCGCCAGCCTGGAAGGTGGTGACGTTGAGCGTCTGATTCAGCACGTCACTCGCGACGGGGAACGCCTCCGAGATGACGTATTGCTCCGTGGGCAGGTTGCTGAGCCCGCCCGCGACGGTGACGCGGTACGTGCCGGGGAAGATGGCTCCGCTGAAATTGAAGGGAGCGCCCGACGCTCCGCCGCCGACTGGGCACGGCACGTCGTACGAGAACGCGTAGCCCTTCGCGGAGTCGGTGAAGCGCACGGTCGCGCGTGACGCCGAGGTGCACGACGAGGTCGGGTTGATGCCGTTGAGCAGCACCGTGCCGCTCGCCTGGAACGTGCTGACGTTGAGCGACTGGTTGAGCACGTTGCCCGTGACGGGGAACGACTCCGAGATGACGTACTGCTGCGTCGGCAGGTTGCTGAGCCCGCCGGCGACGGTGACGCGGTAGGTGCCGGGGAAGATGGCGCCGCTGAACGCGAAGGGCGCTCCACTTGCGCCGCCGCCGACGGGGCAGGGCACGTCGTACGAGAAGGCATAGCCCTGCGCGGAGTCGGTGAAGCGCACCGTCGCCCGTGAGGCCGAGGTGCACGACGAGGTCGGGTTGATGCCGTTGAGCAGCACCGTGCCGCTGAGCTGATACGTG
>JAACJQ010000054.1 GCA_016879935.1 Archangiaceae bacterium
CCGGGTCTGCAGATTCTGCGCGAAATGATGGAGCGCCTCGGCCGCCGCGCAAGTCTCGACGTACCGCGCGACCAGCCGCGCGCCGACGCCATGGCCCAGACAGCGGGTGGCTTCACGCACGAGTGGGTGCTGGCGAGCGGTGACGAGTGGTCCCAGCTCCAGGGGGCCTGGCCGTGCAGCGAAGCCGGGAGTCGCTCGGAGCGCGGCAGCGACCGTCGCCCCATCGAAGGTCTGCCCGGAGACGGCGGTGACGCCAGTCTTCGCGACAGGCGCGGAGAGCAGCGTTCGAAAGACGTCGCCGATCGGCCCGGCGATGCGCGTGAGGTGCTCGAAGAACGGCGGAGCGGCAGCCGCGACCCCGAGCGAGGTCAACGCCGAGTCGAGCGCCCCCAGGGAGGTCTCGAGCCGGCGCGCGTCGGGCGTGCGCACCACCCCGCCCAGCCGAGCCCACGCGCCCTGGCTGCCCATCGACGCGATCACCTCGGCCAGGAGCGCGCGCACCTGACGAAGCTCGGTCATGCGCGCTGGTTCGCCCATCAGCTCGGGCGCCGTCAGCAACCAGAACCACAGGTGATTCTGGAGCACCTCGGCCGCGACGAGGGCTTCACGCGCCGCCAGCTCGGCGTCGTCGACCTCGATTCCCAGCGCGTTCTCACACGCCCGCAGCCCTGCCACGCCGTGCGCCGTGGAGCAGATCGACGACATCAGCGGCGCGAGCGAGAGCGCGTCGTCGACGCTGCGGCCCTCGAGCGCGCTCCACACCCCCAGCGGGCGAGACGAGCTGATCGACACGCCCGAGACGCGCCGATCGATGAGCGCGAGCGTGACGTCGATGCGGCCTTCAGCAGCCACGAGTCACCCGAGCGAGAAGGCGCGACGGAACAGGTCTCGACGCGAAGGAGCCGCCTCGGTCTTCGCAGGCGGAGCGTCGACGGCGGGAGCGGGTGGTGTCGCCACCACGGGCGCGGTGAAGAGCGCTGCGGCGGCATCACGCGCGACCTCGAGGGCGTGCGACATGTCGCGGAACTGGCCCATGGGCGAGAAGAGCGAGCAGCCCTCGATGGGGCCGACGCCGTCGAGCACGCTGGTGACGAACTCGAGCTGCCCGGCGGGGAACGCCCGGGCGACGCGTGTACCCGGCTCGACCGTCGCGCTGCCCTCGGGGAGCACGATCACCACGTTCATGAACCAGGGCGTCACCACGATGCCGGCGTGCCCTCCGTTCCACTCACGAAAAGCGAGCGCGTCGACCGAGAGGCGCGGGTTCACGATCGGCAGCTCGGCCATCTCGATCGCGATGGCGCGATAGGCGGTGAGCAGGGCCTCGACCACGTGCTGCGTGTCTTTCATGGCGTGGCTCCAGTGATGCTCGCGATGGCCTCGTCGATGGCCCTGGCTTCGTCTTCGTCGAGCACACGCACCGCCGAGCCCAGATGCACGAGCACCGGTGTTCCTTCGGGCTGCGCGCCGACGAGGAGCATCTTCACGCTCCGACGCTCCCCTTCCCGCTCGACGACCGCCATCAGGTCATCGCCAGACACCACCCGCATGGGAAGACCAAGGCACACGGAAGACTCCTCTCGAACGCGGAGGTGCGACCGTGCAGTCGACATGCCACCTCGCCCGGCCATCGACCGCAGCTGATCAGCGCAAGACCTGCGCGTGGCTCAGGGAGGCGCGAGACGCACGGGCACGCGACGCCTGCCGAAGTCACCTGCCATCGCGTCGAAGTGGCCGGCGATGGCGGTGTCGCAGCTCGGGCAACGACCGCTCTTCAGCCGAAACGCGTTACCTCGTACCAGTCGCGCTCGATGACGGGTGTGCGGCACGTCGGACAGAAGGTGGTGTCACCCTCGGCGTCGTGCACGTTGCCCGTGTACACGTAG
Source organism: Archangiaceae bacterium (assembly GCA_016879935.1). Lineage (GTDB taxonomy): Bacteria > Myxococcota > Myxococcia > Myxococcales > Myxococcaceae > Xiheimicrobium. The sequence goes on from JAACJQ010000054.1 coordinate 1,887, forward strand.
CGCAAGCCGGCCTGCATCGCCTGACGGCGCGCGCGCTCGAGGGTGGTGCGTGGGGTCGGCGGCAGGTGGTTCAGCTTGAAGTCGGGGTGGTACGCCGAGAAGTGGAGCGGCACGTCGGGGCCGAGGTGCGAGACCATCCACTCCGAGAGCTGCGCGACCTCGGCCTCGGAGTCGTTGAGCGTGGGGATGATCAGCGTGGTGACCTCGAGCCACACGCGCGTCTCTTTCACGAGGTACTCGAGCGTCTCGAGTACGGGCGCGAGCTGACTGAGCGTCTGCTTCTCGTAGAAGTCTTCGGTGAAGGCCTTCAAGTCGACGTTGGCGGCGTCGATGGTCGCGTAGAAGTCACGTCGTGGCGCGGCGTGCATGAAGCCGGCGGTGACCGCGACGGTGCGAACGCCGAGCGCGTGGCAGGCCTGGGCCACGTCCATCGCGTACTCCGCGAAGATGACCGGGTCGTTGTAGGTGAAGGCGACGCTCTTCGCGCCCAGCGCCTTCGCGCGTTCTGCGATGCGCTCGGGGCTCGCCTCGTCCTGGAGCGCGTCGTCGGAGCGGGCCTTCGAGATGTCCCAGTTCTGGCAGAAGCGGCAGCCGAGGTTGCAGCCCGCGGTGCCGAACGAGAGCACGCTCGAGCCCGGGTAGAAGTGGTTGAGCGGCTTCTTCTCGATGGGGTCGAGGCAGAAGCCAGAGGAGCGGCCGTACGTGGTGAGAACGAGCTGGTCGCCTTCGCGCGCGCGCACGAAGCAGAAGCCGCGTTGACCGTCGGAGAGCCGGCAATCGCGCGGGCAGAGATCGCACTGCAGGCGGCCGTCGTCGAGGCGATGCCACCAGCGTGCGGGCGAGCTCATCGTCGCTCCGGCTCTTCGTAGAGGTCGGCTGTGAAGCGCTCGACCTTCATGTCGGCCGGCCAGGCGTCGGTGGGCAGGCGCGCCTTGCGTCGCAGGTACCAGAGGAACTCCCTCGGGTCGGGCAGCTCCTTCCACATCTCGGGAATGAAGACGGCGCTGCGCGTGCCCGAGGTGAGCACGATGCCATCGACGCCCACGCGGAGTGCGTCGAGGGTCTGCTGCTCGGTGTGCACGTCGACAGGCTCGAGCGGTGAGAGCACGGAGATCTCGAGGTGCAGCTCGGGGAGTTCGTCTTCGGAGACGGGAGAGAACCGGGTGTCGCGGAACGCGGCGGCGCGCGCGGCGTCTTGCACGGCGTCGAAGAGCGAGAGGCGCGCGGTGAGCTGACCGACACAGCCGCGCAGCTCACCGTGCTTCTTGAGGGTGACGAAGACGGCGCGCTTCTCGTCGAGCCAGGGCGTGTTGGCGGGCCGCTCCGGCTTCGGGCCGCCGAAGTGCTCCTCGAGGGTCGCACGGGCGAGGTGCAGCAGAATGTCGGAGCGGTTCATGAGGGCTCCTCGATGGAGAAGGTGCCGTAGCCCACGACGCGGGAGCGATCGCCAGCGGTGTCGCCCGAGTTGCGCAGGTCGAGGGCGTTGATTCGCAGGTGCTTGCGTCGCGCGAGCTCGAGCAGACCGTTGATGCCGCGGCAGCCGCAGGCGTCGTCTCCATCGAGGGTCGAGTCGAGGGCTTCGATGCGCTTCGCGGTGCGGGCGTCGAGCGCCTTCGCGTCGGCGAACGTGAGGAAGTGCGAGAGATCGGAGCTCACGAGGAGGAGCGTGGTGTCGCTCCAGAGGCGGTCGATGACGGTGGCGACGTCGGCGGGCGTGGCGTCACCGACGACGAGCGGCACCAGCGTGAAGCGAGGGAGGACTCGCTGGAGGAACGGCAGCTGCACCTCGAGGCAGTGCTCTTTGGCGTGCGCGCGCGGCAGTTCGCGAACGAAGGGCAGCGCCTTGAGTTGGTTCATCGCCTCGCCGTCGAGGGCAATGGAGCCGAGCGGCGTCTCGAAGGTGTCGGCGGCCGGGAGCGCGAGCCCCGTGAACGCGACGTGGTGTGACGGCCCGAGCAGCACGACGCGCGTCGGGGGCGGGTCGAGCCGGGCGATGGAGGCGTAGGCCGTGGCCGCGATGGGGCCTGAGTACTGGAGCCCCGCGTGCGGAACGATGAAGCCACGCGCGGTCGAGTTCGGTGCCGCCGAATCCAGCAGCGCATCGACCGTGCGACCGAGTGCAGACGGGTCAGCCGAGTAGAAAGCTCCGGCAACCGCGGCAGGACGTACGACGGCCATGCCGTATCAATACGCCCTTCGCTGCGTTTTGAAATCTCGTCAGGGGGGACAGCCCCACGAACTCAGCTGGGTATCGGCGTTCCCGGAGTTCGCGTTGTCGTGCTGGAAGCGGGGCCAGGCAGCGTCGCGGTCGAGGCCCTGACTGTCGACGATGAAGGACGTCACGACGCCGGTGTTCGAGAGCACGTAGAGCGTTCCCGGTCTTCCGCAGAGCGCCGCACCAGTCGAGCTTCGCGCCACGTCGAGCAGCGGTGCGACGCTGACCGCTCCGAAGAGGGTCTGCGCGTTGGTGCCGAACCAGGCGCGTGCGTTGCCCTGGAAGACCGAGAGCTCGCCAGCGGTGCTCACCGTGTAGACCGCCCCACCGTGTCCAAGAATGGGCGCGTGCGCGGGCGAGAAGCTGCTGGACGCAGCGTCGAACGTGCCCAGTGCCGCTCCGGCCTGGGTGTTGGGAGTGAACGAGCCGAAGGGAGAACCGCTCGTGAAGACTGTTCGATACAATTGAGCAGGGCCAGCGGGAGAGGAGAAGTACACGGTACCGCCTTGACCGAGCGACGCGGCCGTCCACTGGGCGAGCGCCCCATCGGTGAGCGCAAACACCTGGAGCGGCGACCCCGTACTCAGATTGTGAGCGTAGACGCCCTGCCCTCCGACGCCTGACCTGGTCATGAAGGCCCGACCGTTCCCCAGGGCCAACGAGGCGATCTCGACGGAGCCACTGAGCGAGTCGATGTTCGACGTCCACGTGGTGCCGGCGGGGTTCGTGGTCAATCGATTGAACGCAGCGTTCCCAGTGCTCGCAGCGAAGACCTCGTACCCACCATCGATCGACGACCTGCCCACCAGCGAGGCCCGCTGTGCAACGATTGCCGACGAAGTGGGCGCACAGTTTCCACTCGAGGGTTCTGCGATGTACACGCTTTGCAGACCGTTTCCGACTTCGCGGGCGGTCGCGACCGTCGCCCCGAAGGAGACCATTCGAGCGGAGTAGATCGAACCATCGGCGCAGGTGAAGTTGTTCCCAGTCATGGTGCCACTCGTCACCTCGAGGGCACGAATCTGCGCCTGGGTTGCATTCTTCGTCGCAACGAAGACACCGGCATCAGCCTGAATGGCGTTCGGGCTCCACACCACGGGAGCCGTCACCGCACCGTAGGTCGACTGCGCCCACCGCAGCGTTCCGTCCGTCAGGACCTGCGCGACCACGCCTCCAAGCCCGCCGTCGGTGCCTGCGATGTACAAGCGCCCGCTCGTGTCCATGGCGGGGTCGACGACCGACACCAACCCGGGCACCGTCGTCTGCCATCTCACGCGGGTCGCCGCGATCGCCCCGCCGTCCTGCGTCGCGGGATTCAGAACCGCGTCGCGTCCCGAGACCGAAAGGCCCATGTTCCCGGCTGCTCCGTTCAACGGGGCCGCTGCGAGATCGACCGAGAAGCAATCACACCTGACGTTGACGCACGACGGGCTGAACCCGCACTTCGAATTCGCGGCCACCAGTGACGACCCGCCGTCGGCACCAACCAATGACAAGACAGGATCGGAAGCGAGCAGTTCATTGCTGCCGACTTCGACCAGTGCCGTCTCATCTCTCCGCCAGGTCGTCGGATTCGGCCATGACGCGGGCCTGCCCGTGGGTTGCTGAATTCTGATGGTGAATTGCGGCGGTGCCGAGTCCCACCTGATGCTGCGCGTCGGTGAAGGGAAGCCCGGCCAGCCCGCCGTCAGCACCTTGACTCCGTCAATGCCAGCCAGCGTCGTGAAATCGAGCCCCGACGGCACGGCATAGGTCGCCCCGCCCATCGCCACCGCGAGCGCCACCGTTCCACCATCGAAGGAGATGGGAACCGCGGACGGCAGCGGGCCAGCGTCAGCGGTGACCGTGAGCGAGATGGTGATCAAGGGATCTCGTGGACCCCGAAGCAGGTTGGGAACGGGCGTCGTCCAATTGATGGTGAGGCCAAGAGGCTGACAGGAACCGCCAGTCGTGCTCGGCACGCAGCCTTCGTACGGTTGGCAGCTCGTGTTCTCACAGCCGACGACGTTGATGGTGCGAAAAAGCCGACTGCCACCCGGCCACCCGGCCTGCAGCATCACCGTCCCCGACTGGGGGCTCGCAAACGTGAGAGCGCCCAGCGTGCCCAGACCGCTGACCGTCGTCGTGGATGGATTTGGACCGGAGATTGGCACCTGAACGTCGACCAGCGAGCCACCGTCCTGCTGTCGAGCGGTGACTGCGACCGGCACCGTCACCGACGCATCGGCCGCAAAATTGTCGTTTTCGGCAGGCTGCACCCAGGCCAATTCGTAGTTCAAACACCCGCCGGTGGCAGTGCAGTACTGATGGACGGGACACGAGCAGCCGCCCGCAGCACCGCCCGCTGCGACGCCTCCGCCAGTCGCACCACCGGCCGCGCCGCCCGCCATCGCCACGCCCCCACCCGTCGAACCACCGGCCGTCGAGCCACCCGCTCGACCACCACCAACGCCTCCTGCACTGCCGCCGCCCGTTCCACCGCCGGGCACCTCACACAACCTCTGCGGACCACAGATCTGCCCCGTCGCGCAGTCCTCGGTCTTCTCGCACTCCTTCGCGCACAGGCACCCGCTCACCGCCATCAGCGCGAACGCCACCATCAGCCGCTTCATGGCAACTCCCCCGTGAGCAGTACCGCGGCCCCACCCGGCACGGGAGCCACGACCATGGTCGTCTTCGTCGGCTCAGCGGGAGCGAGGAGCAACATGACCAGGCCTGCAGCGCCGGCCGCCGCGCCAACCGCAGCGATGGTCGCACCGAGCGTCTGGGTCGTCGTCGCCGCTCTCGCCTTCGTCGCGTCGTCTGCGGTGCCGCCCGCCTTCAGCGCCCCATCTGCGTTGAGCACCGTCGCCGCCTCGCCTCTTCCGACGAGCAGCACGGCGCTGCCACCGACCAGCAACGCGCCACCGGCGATCGCCGTGACCAGCCCAATCGGCTTGAGCGGAGACTCGAGCGCAGGCGGAGGAGGCGGTGGCGGAAACTCGTTCACCCCGGCATCAGCAACGCCGGCATCGACCGGCTTCACCTCTGGGGGCTTCACCGGCTCGACTGGCTTCAGCGGCTCGACTGGCTTCACCGGCGTCGCCGACTCACGCACCGACGGAAGCTCGGCCACCTTCAATGCCGCGAACAGCTTTGGCAGGGCGCGCTTCGCCACCACGTCGACGGCCTCTCCGGGCTTTCGATCTTCGACCACCTTCTCGGGGCCGGAGACCCGCTTGCCATCGTCACGCACCACGCGGCCCGACACCGTCACGCTCTTCGGGGTCGCTTCGACGCTCGAGTACAGGCCGTAGAGCGCGTTCGCGAGAATCGCCAGCTGTCGCAGGCAGTCGTCCTCGGTCGAGCAGTCCTGGCGCTTGAGGCGCTCCACCGCCGACTTCATCGTCAGCTTCGGCTGCACCGTCACGCCCGCGGTCACCAGCAGGCGCGAGCTCACCGCCTGAAGCTCCTCGACCTTCGCACCATCGACTCCGCGCGCGAGCACCTCGAGCGGATACGGCGCGACCGTCGGCGCGTTGGGCTGCGCCACCGCGACTGCCGAGAGCAGACACGACCCCACCACGAAGCCACGCATGTCGTTCCTCACTGACCGTACTTTCTCTGGAGCTGGTCGAGCGCTTCGTTCGCGACGGCACAACCCGCGGCCGACTGCGCCGTCAGCATCTTCTTCATGACGCGCTCTTCGTCAGCCTGGTACTTCACCCAGAGCGCGTCGTCGTCTTTCTTTGCCACGTCACGACTGAGCGCCGCGAGCTCGACCTCAGACGCCCGCTTCCAGCGGTCGTCGCACACGATGGCCGCGATGGCTGGTTTGGCCGAAGGCTTCACCACCGGCTTCCTGATGCCGCTCAGGTCTTCGGCTTCGGCCCCGGCGTCGACCACGACGGCAGCGACGACCACGGCGGCCACGCTGGCGTCGCGCGGCGCCTCGGCCATCTTCTCGGGCGGCGCCACGATGACGGGTGGTGTCTCGATCGGCGGCTGAGGCCTCGGCCAGAACACGAACACCAGGCCCCCGCCCAGCAGGAGCGCCGCGAGGCCCAGCACGGCCGTCAGCGGAACCCCTGGCTTGAGCTGCTGCGCGAGCTGGGCTGTCGGCGCTGCGAGCGCCAGCGACCCCTCGGGCGTGAGATTCGTCGCCTTGGGTGCGATTCGTTTCGGCAGCACGAGCGTCGACGTCGGCAGCGACTGCGAGCGCATCTTGAAGCCGACCTGTGTGGCGCCGCTCGAGAACCGCCCATCGAGGCGCTCCAGCACGTGCTCAATCTCTCGCGCGCGCGGCCGGCCCTGACGCTGCTTGCTCAGCATTCGCTGCAAGAGCTCGTCGAGCGTGTGGAGCAGCTCGGGGTCGACGGCGGCCTGCTGCGCCTCGTCGAGGAACTCGAAGATCGTCGGCACCGGCGCCGACTGGTGCATCACTCGCAGCTGCAGCGCCTCGAGAATCGCAGAGTCGGCCAGCGCCGGGTCGTAGCCGATGCCGTTGAGGAACTCGGTGCGCTGCTCGGCCGACAGCTTCGGCGGCACGTAGGGCGCCTGACCCGTCAGCATGTGAAAGAGCACGCCCCCCAGCGCATAGACGTCGTCAGCAGGGTGCGGCGCGATGTGGCGCTCGTGCTGCTCCGCGGGGCAGTAGAGCGGGCTCCCGACCGGGTCGCCCTTGAGCGGCTTGCCTGCCTTCAGGGCGATGCCGAAGTCGATGAGCTTCACCGAGAGCCGGCCGTCGGCGCCGCGCAACGTCACCATCACGTTCTCGGGTTTCACGTCGCGGTGCACCAGCTCTCGCGCCTCGAGCTCGCTCAAGGCCACCGCGACTTCGCGCGCGATGCGCACCGACTCGACGAGGCTGAGCTTCGGCAGCAGATCGGCCAGCGGCTCGCCGCTCGCCCGCTCCATCACGATGGCGCGGTGCTTCTCGTCGAAGGCCAGCACCCGCACCACGTTGGCGCTCTGGAGCCCGACCAACACCTGCGCCTCTTCTTCGCCCTGGTCTTCCGAGGCGACCTGCTTGACGACGACCTGCCCGCCCTTGAGCGTGGTGTTGCGCGCGAGGTACGTCGCGCCGAACCCACCCGAGCCCAACGGTGACTCCACCTCGTAGATGTGCGCGACGATGGTGCCCCTCACCAGCTCAGCCATGGCAGAGGGCCTCGTCAGTTCGACCTGCGCTGGTGGGCATCGGGCTCATCGAAGGAAGCGAGTGAAAGCGCCTCCTTGTACCAGTCGCGTCGGCCGGTCACAAAAAGCAAACCGGGCGCCCGCTCACTGGAAAAAACCGCTGCGAACGCGTGTCAGCCCTTCGCGCCGCCGAACAGCTCCTTCACCTTGGCGAAGAAGCTCTTCGACTGCGGGTGGGCTTCGTCCGAATCGAGGGCCGCGAACTCTTCGAGCAGCTTGCGCTGCTTGCTCGACATGTTGGTCGGCGTCTCGACGACGACCTTCACGTGCTGATCGCCGCGGCCGCCGCCGTGCAGGCTGGGAATGCCCTTGCCCTTGAGGCGGAAGACCTTGTCGGTCTGCGTGCCCTCGGGCACCTTCATCTTCACGACCCCGTCGAGCGTGGGCACGTCGATCTGGGCGCCGAGCGCGGCTTGCACGAAGCTCACCGGCACGACGACGAACACGTCCTGGTCTTCGCGGTGGAAGAGCGCGTGCTCCTTCACGTGCACCACGACGTACAAATCGCCCGGCGGCCCGCCCTGCTCGCCCACTTCGCCTTCACCCGCGAGCCGAACGCGCGTGCCGGTGTCGACCCCGGGAGGAATCTTCACCGTCAGCTCGCTCGTCGCGTCGAGCTTGCCGGTACCACCACAGCTCTTGCAGGGATCAGCGACGACCTGCCCCGAGCCCGAGCACTGGCTGCACGTGCGCGCGACCGCGAAGAAGCCCTGCGTGAACCGCACTTCGCCAGCGCCACCGCACGTCGGGCAGGTGCGCATCTGCTTCGACTTGCTGCCGGTGCCTTCGCAGGGCTCGCAGCGCTTGGGGCGCGGCAGCTTCACCGTCACCTCGGCGCCGAAGGCCGCCTCTTCGAACGAGAGCTCGAGGTTGTAGCGAAGGTCGGCGCCCCGGTTGCGCTGACGCCGCTGGCGCCCGCCGCCGAAGAACTCGCCGAAGATCTCTCCGAAGATGTCGTTGATGTTCGCGCCGCCGAAGCCCTCGCCCGGCTGGAACCCGCCCATGCCCGCGTGGCCGAACCGATCGAACCGAGCGCGTTTGTCGGGGTCGGACAGCACCTCGTACGCCTCGGAGATCTCCTTGAACTTCTCTTCGGCGTTCTTGTCGCCGGGGTTCCGGTCTGGGTGGAACTCCATGGCCAGCTTGCGGAAGGCCTTCTTCAGAGCATCGGCGTCCGCATTGCGGTCGACGTTCAGCACTTCGTAGTAGTCGCGCTTCGAGCCAGCCGGCATGGCGGCGCATATAACGCAGGTCTTCTCCCGGGCAATCGACGGGTGACGGGTATTCGACCAGGTGAAGAAACCGCCCATTCGTTCAGCGCTGGCGTCGTGGTGGCGGCTGGTGGGCTTCGTTCGGCCGTGGCGCGGGCAGATCGCGCTCGCCACGCTGGCCGGAGTCGTCGCCGCGCTCGCCACTGCCGCCTGGGCGCGCCTGCTGGGGCCACTGCTCGAGGCGGTGCTCAAGGGTGGTGACATCACCCTGCTGGGCGTCACCTTTCAGCCAGCCGATCTCGCGCTGAAGTTGCCGTTCGCCGTCGTGACGATGGCGGTGGTGAAGGCACTCTCCACCTGGGCGCACTCGGGCCTCATGGCGACCGTCGCCCAGCGAGGGCTCGCGGCGTTGAGAAAGGCCCTCTACGACCGGGTGCTCTCGTTGCCGCCGTCGTGGTTCGAGAAGCGGCACTCCGGAGAGCTGCTCTCGCGCTTCACGGCCGACGTCGCGCAGGTGGAGTTCGCGGTCGGCACCTCGTTGTCGTCGTGGCTCAAGGACACGCTGCAGACGCTGGCGCTGCTGGCCGTGTGCGCGAGCATCGATGGCAGGCTGTTTCTCCTCACGTTCCTCGTCATTCCCGGAATGGTGTTGCCCGTGAGCCGCTTCGCGAAGAGCGCGCGCAAGGCGGCGACGAAGGGCCAGGCGTCACTCGGTGCGTTGACGCAGCTCGCCTCCGAACACCTGCAGGCGTTGCCGATCGTTCAGGCGTATCGAACCGAGCCCGCCGCGCTCGCAGCGTTCGACGCCGAGCAGGGCCGCTACCTCGAGGTGATGAAGCGCTCCCTCTTCATTCGAGGTGCGTTCACGCCCACCACCGAGTTCCTCGGCATCGTCGGCGTCGCGGTCGCGCTGGTGTTCGGCGCAAAGCAGGTCGCGTTGGAGCCCGCGCTCGCAGGCCACCTCGTCTCGTTCCTCGCGGCCGCGCTGCTCATGTACCAGCCGGTGAAGAGCCTCTCGGGCAACTTCTCGCAGGTGCTGGTGGGCCTCGGCGCGGCGGAGCGGCTGTTCGAGCTTCTCGACGCGGTGGTCGAGCCTGAGCGCTCCGAGCAGGTGACGGCGCTCGAGTCGTTGGAGCTCGACGACGTGCGCTTCTCGTACGGCGACGGCCGCGAGGCGCTCAGCGGTGTGACGTTCTCGGTGAAGGCCGGTGAACACGTCGCGCTGGTGGGCGCTTCGGGCGCGGGCAAGTCGACGGTCTTCTCGCTGCTGCTCGGCTTCTCGTCGGCCTCGGCGGGCACGCTGTCTTGGAACGGCGCCGACGTGAAGCAACGCTCGCGGCGATCGATTCGGCATCACCTGGCGTGGGTGCCGCAAGAGCCGGTGCTGCTCTCTGGCACCGTGCGCGAGACCCTGTGGCTGGCGAAGGAAGGCGCGAGTGACGCCGAGCTGTGGACAGCGCTGGAGCACGCGCACGCGACGACGTTCGTGAAGGCCCTGCCCCGCGGCCTCGACGAGCCCATCGGAGAACGCGGCGCCACCTTGTCTGGAGGCCAGCGTCAACGGCTCGCCATCGCGCGCGCGTTCCTCAAGGCGCCGAGCCTGTTGCTGCTCGACGAGCCGACCAGCGCGCTCGACGCCGGCACCGAACAAGAAGTGCAGGCGGGTTTGTCGGAGCTGATGACGAACCGCGCGGTGCTCGTCATCGCGCACCGCCTCGCCACCGTGCGCAGTGCCGATCGCATCGTCGTCATGGAGCAGGGCCGCGTCGTCGAGCAGGGCACGTGGGACACGTTGATGCAGGCCAACGGTTCCTTCGCGCGGCTCGTCGCGCACGGGCTCGGCTGAAGCTGGGAATCCCTCCCCTGCCCGCCGGTTGCCATCGGCCCCGCAGGAAAACCCGATAAGGTGCCGCGCCATGCTCTCCCGACGTCTTGCCCTCATCGCTCTCGGCGCCGCGCTCGTGACTGGCGTGCTGGCCCAGGCGTGTGGCCCAACGAACCCGCCGTGCGCGAAGGTGAAGTGCGAGAGCCCGAAGACCTGCGAACCCACCACCGGCGTCTGTGTGTTGCCCGCTGGGTATGACGGCGGCTCGGGCGGCGGCTCGGCGACCGACGGCGGGCTGGCGTGCACCCCTGGCTGCACCGGCGCGACGCTCTGCGACCCCTCGACCGGCCGCTGCGTGCAGTGCCTCACCGCGGCGCAGTGCGCGTGCCCGACGCCGGTCTGTACCAACAACCTCTGCGTCGCCGACCCGAGCGACGCGGGCGTCATCGAGCCTGCAGACACCTGCGCGAGCGCACCCATCGCCATCGCCTGCGGGCCCAAGACGTTCGACGTCGACGTGAACCTCGCGAACAAGACACGCAACGTCAGCACCGCCTGCGCTCCCGATGCTGGTGGAACCGACGTGATGTTCGGGCTCACGCTGGGCACCGCGTCGGATGTTCGGGTGAGCGTCGCGGCGGGGCCTGGTGGAGCGCAGCCCGTCGCCGCCCTTCGCGCACAGTGCACGACCGACGTCGATCTCGCCTGCGTCGACAGCGGCGGCCTTCAGGGCATCTTCCGCGCGCGCCGCCTGCAGCCGGGCACGTACACGGTGGTGCTCCAGGGCTACGACCGCTCGGGCTCGGGCCCCACGCTCGCGCGTGTCGAGGTGCTGCCGCCGACGGGCTCGACCAACGAGACCTGTCTGCAGGCCCAGCCGCTGCCGCTCGACGGAGGCACCACCCGCGTCGATCTCGTCGACGCCGACGACGACACGCAGCTCGCCTGCAACCTGAGCGCGCGCAGCCCCGATCTCTTCTACAAGTTCACGCTGAGCGAGAGCGCCGACGTCATCATCAACGCCACCGGTACCGCGCCGCAGCAGCCCGTGCTCGCGCTCCGTTCAGGCAGCTGCCGCACGCCCACCGAACGCAGCTGCACGGCCCCCGGCGCCACCACGAGCCGCCTCATCGCGCGTCGGCTGCCCGCTGGTGACTACACGCTCGTCGTCGAGAACCCCGGCCCCGTCTCGATGGGGCGCATCGAGCTCACCTCGACCGTCTCGGCCGCGTCGATCGCGCCGTCGAACGACACCTGCGCCCTTCCCAGAGACCTCACGCTCCCCCCTGCGGCGGGCGCCGAGGTCAGTCAGCTCGTCGACACCAGCCTCGGCAACGACGACGCGCAGGCGACCTGCGGTGGTTCGGGCGCGCCCGATCAGGTCTTCCGCTTCTCGGTGCTCACGGCCGCCACCTACACCTTCACCGCGACGCCAGAGGCCGGCAGCGGCGGCGTGCCCGTCATCTTCCTGCGCAAGGCGAGCTGCGACGCGATGACGGCCGAGCAGTGCGTGGTGGCGCCGGGTCTGAACCAGGCCGCGACGTTCACCGCGACGCTCTCACCCGACACGTATTACCTCTGGGTCGACGCCACCCAGCCCGCCACCGCCGGCCGCGTCACCGTCACCGTTCGCCGCTAGCACCGATGAACCCCGCGCTGGCCAGACGGTCTCCCCTGCTCGAGGGCCGCGAGCCCTACGCCGAGGTGCTGCTGGGGCCCAACCGCGTCTCGCTCCTGCGCGACGGCTACCAGGCATACCCGGCGATGCTCTCGGCCATCGAAGCCGCGCAGTCGACCATCACGCTCGAGACGTACATTCTTCGCGACGACGGCACGGGCAAACGCTTCATCGCGGCGTTGTGCGAACGGGCGAAGGCCGGCGTCGAGGTGCTGCTGTTGTTCGACGCGTGGGGCTCGTCGGTGTCGGACGAGTCGCTCGACGTGATGAAGCAGGCCGGCGTGAAGGTGCACGCGTTTCTGCCGCTGCGCTTCGCCTCGGGCCTCAAGAAGGTCGTCTCGCGGCTGCTGCGTCGAAACCACCGCAAGTCGCTCGTCGTCGACGGTGAGGTGGGCTTCACGGGCGGTCTCAACGTCACCGACGAGTACGCGGCGGTCGCCGATGGAGGCGAGGGCTGGAGAGACACGCACCTGCGCATCGAGGGCTCTGGCGCGTTGCAGCTCGAGACGCTCTTCCTCACCACCTGGCGGCGTCAGAAGGGGCCCCGCTTCGACGAGAAGCGCTTCGTTCGCCCGCGCGTCGCCGCGTGCGCAGCCTTCAACGTCGTGGGCAACGACTTCGCGCTGCACCAGAAGGCCATTCGCAAGGCCTACGTCGACGCCATCGGCCGAGCGAAGAACACCATCTTCCTCACGCAGGCGTACTTCCTGCCGCCGGGGAAGCTGCTCAAGACGATGTACAAAGCCGTGCGCCGTGGCGTGCGGGTCGCGCTCATCGTGGCGGCCACCACCGACGTGAAGCTCGTGCTCTGGGGCGCGCGCGGCCTGTACCCGAAGCTGCTCAAGAACGGCGTCGAGATCTACGAGTGGCAGGGGCGCGTACTGCACGCGAAGACGGCCGTCGTCGACGGCACGTGGGCGACCGTGGGCAGCTCGAACCTCGACTCGTTGTCGCTGCGGCAGAACCTCGAGGTGAACGCCGTCGTCGTCGACGCCGACTTCGGCCGCGCGATGGAGTCACTCTTCCTCGACGACCTCGCGCACTGCGAGCGCATCACCCACGAGACGGTGAAGGGCTACGGCCTGATTCGCCGAATGCTGTCGTGGTTCGCGTTTCAGCTGCGTCACTGGCTCTGAGGCTGGCGCCGCCCGCGCATCAAAAGCCACATCAGCGCGCCCACCCCCAGGCCGATGGCATAGACGGTCACCACCACCGAGCCGGCGTAGATGAGCCGCACGTGCGTCTCTTTGAGCGTGCCCGCGGCGTACGCGTCACGGAGCGGGTTGAGGAGACCGACGGTGCGCAGAATGCCTGCGGGGAACGCCTCCAGCGACCACGAGAGCTGCTCGGCCCAGCGCGGGTTGAACGTGCGCCGAACGGCTTCGACCACGGCACCGACGAGCAGGTAGCCGCCCGCGAGCAACGTCGCGTTCGCGAAGCTGATGCGGAAGACGGGAATCGCGGCTTCCTGAGGCTGCTCCGACGGCTCGCTCACTTGAGCTGCTTCTTGAGCGCGGTGACGACCTTCTTCACGCGCGCGAGATCGGCTTCGTTCTGCGAGAGGCCCAGCACCGCTTCGTACTCGGGCAGCGCCTGCTTCGGCCCATCGCCACCGCTGCGCATCAGCGCGTCGGCGTACGAGAGGCGCGCGGCCGACCACGACTGATCGTACTCGGCCGCCTTGGCGTAGCTCTCGAGCGCCTTGGCCTCGTTCTTCTGCTTGCGGGCGACCTCGGCCATGGCGAACCACGCCGGGGCCGAGAAGGGATCAGTCCGGGTCGCGCTCTCGGCCATCTCGAGGGCGTTCTTCAGGTCGCGTTCTTCGAGCAGCACGCGCGCCAGCGAGGCATCGACGAGCGCCTTGTCCCAGATCGAGAACGCCTGCTTCTGGAGCGCGAGCAGCTCTTCTTTCGGCGTCGGGCGCGCGCCCTTCGCGGTGGGCTTCGCGTGGTGGGGGCCGACGAGGCCGCAGAGCACCTTCGCGTTCTCGCGGCGCGCCGCTTCGTAGGCCTTGATGGCCGTGTCGGTGTTGCCCTGGCGAACGAAGGCGTTGCCGATCTCACAGAACGTCTCGGCGTCTTTCGGGTTCAGCTTGTTCGCGCGCTCGAGCGACGCGAAGGCGTTGCGCGCGTCTCCGCGGGCGAACAGCACCTGCGCCTTCACGCGAAACGCGAGCACGTCGTCGGAGTCGGCCTTCACGCCCTTCGCGATGGCGGCCTCGGCGTCTTTGAGGCGCCCGGTGTGCAGGTACACGAAGGCGGCGTCGGTCCACGCGGCTTCGCTGGTCGGGTTGTCTGCCGTCCACGACTCGACCTGCTTCGTCGCCTCGGGCAGCTGACCGAGCGCGAGATAGGTGCGGGTGAGCAGATGCCGAGACGGCCCATGGCTCCCGTTTCGCTCGACGGCCTTCTGCAGCGGAGCGAGCGCGGTTTCGGCGGGCACGCCCATGTCGACGGCCTCGAGGTAGAGCTGGCCGAGGAGCGCGTTGGCCTCGTAGTCCTGTGGGTCGCGCGCGGCCTCTTCGAGCTGGGCGCGGGCCTTCGTCAGCTCGTTGCGCTTCATGTACACGCGCGCGAGCGCGATCTGCGCGGTGGCCTTGTTGCGCTTGGTGGTGGTGACGAGCTTCTCGAGCGCCTGCAGCGCCTTGTCGCCCCCCTCTTCGGCGGCGTCGAGGAGCGCGAGATAGACGACGGCCTCGGCGGGGTACTTGCCGTTCACGCGCGTGCGATCGAGCTCGGCTCGGGCGCGGCGGTTGTCTTCGATGCGCGCCGCGGCGATGCCACGCACCAGCGCGATCTTCCGCTGGTCGGCTTCACCCTTGAGGCGCTCGAGCAGCTCCTTCTCGCGGCTGCGGGCGAGCAGCACGCGGCCAAGGCCCTCTTTCGCCTCCTCGCTCTTCGGCCGCACCTTGATGGCTTCGTCGTAGGCCTTCTGTGCCTCGGCCATGCGGCCGGCGTTTCGCCCCGCCATGCCCAGCGCCATCTGGAACTCGAAGGCGAGGTCCTTGTTGGCAGCGAGCCCTTCGGTGAGCGTCTTCGCCGCATCGTCGTGTTTGCCGGCGGCCGACTGGGCGCGACCGAGCAGCAGGGCGTAGCGGCCCTTGAGCGCCTCGGGCACCGCCGCGTTGGCCGGCAGCCCTTCGAGATCGCCCAGCGCTTCGTTCGCCTCACGGCCCAGCTCGAGCCGCGCCTCGGCGAGGCCCATCACGCGCTGCGGGTGGAACTTCGAGAGCGTCTCGGCCGTCGAGAGAATGCGCGCCGCGCTCTCGTAGTCTTCCGACACGAGGTAGTACTCACCGAGCGCGACGAGCGCGCGCAGGTTTCGGCCGTTGAGCTCGGTCGCCTTCTGCAGGTGTTTGAACGCGTCTTCGAGCTTCTTGTCGGCGAGCAGCACGCGGCCGGCCTGGGCTTCGACGACGCTCTGGTTCAAGTCCGAGCTGAGCAGCTGCTGACGCCGGCCGGCCAGCTCGGCCGCATCGGCGGTGAGGTAGTCGACGACGATGCCCAGCTCGGGGTGCGCTTCGCGAACCTTCGGCTTCTCCATCGCGGCGCGAGCGGCTTCACGATCGGCCAGCGCACCACCGTGCTCCGCATACAGAATCGCCTTCGCGAGCGCGATGTTGCCCCACGCGTCGACGTTCGACTCGTCCATCGACAGGGCCTGCTCGAGCGCCTGAAGGCCCAGCGTGTACTGCTCCTTCGTGTCGGCGTTGATGGCGACGAGGCCCTTGGCGAGCGCGGTCTCGAGGTTCTCACCGCCGTGCTTCTGGCGCGTGACGATGAACGAGGTCGCCAGCGCGATGCCGATGACGAGCACCACGGCCGCGACGCCGACCTTGAGCCCGTGCTTCTGGAAGAAGGTCTTCTCCTGCTGCTTGGCGGTGAGCTTCTCGCGCAGCTCCCGCTCGTACTCCTTCGCGATGGCCTCGGTGGCCTGGGTCGAGAACTCGACGGGCGGCGCTTCGAGGGCCGAGGGCGGCTCGAGCGGCGAATCGGGAATCTCGTCGAGCAACCCGCCGCCACCGGAGGACACGGGCTGCAACACCGGAGGAGCCCCACCCACCACGCCCGGGTTCATGCCGGGCATGCGGAACTCACTGGTGGGAATCTCGCTCTGGGCCGACACCACGTCGTCGAGCAGCGCGTTCTTCGCGGGGTCGGCGGGCACCGAGGCCGGCAGCTGCAGCTCGGCCGACGGAATGATCGACGGCATCGACGGGTCGCTCGGGCTCGGCGGCACCGGCGGCCCCAGTGGTACGGGCAGCGGCGCGGCTTCGGCCTCCTGGAGCGCCTGGAACGTGCTGGTCAACCCGCGGAACGTCTCGGTCGACTCACTGCGGCCGGTGAGCGCGGCGAACGGGTCTGGCGCCTCTGCGACGGGCGGCTGGAGGGGAAGCTCGGCGGTCGACGAGCGCTCCTCCATCGAGCCCATCACCATCGGCAGGCTCTCGCTGCTCGGCGTGAGCGTGCCGACCGCGACGGGGATCTCCATCGTCGGGCGGTTGTCGTCGGGGTTCGCGGTGGCAGCGCCGGGCACCACCGGCAGCTCCATGGTGGGAACCGGCGGGCCGGGCTTGTGGTCCATCGCGCGCGGCGCCGAGGGCCAGGCCTCGGGAATCTGCGCCGTCTGCGTGGGCACCTCGAGCGTGGGTCTGCCGCCGACGCCAGCCTCTGGCGTGTACGCCGACATCAACACCGTCGGCTCGGCGCGTGGGTCGGCCTTCGCCGGAGTGAACGCCGCGAACACGTCGGGGTCGGCCTGCGGCACCTCGCCCGTCGGCGTCGGTGGCGGTGGCGGCTCGGAAGCGGGCCTCGGGCGCGGGCCACTCGGCTTCGCAGCGGGCGCGGGCGCCTCGGCCACCGGAGCAGCAGGCCGCGCACGGGGACCGCTCGGCTTCGCGGCGGGCTCGGCGACGATGGGCGCGACCGACGTCACCGGCTCGGGCGGAGGTGCGACGGTGAGAGGCGCCGCCGGCTGCTCCGCGAGCGCCTTCGTGTTCACCGACGTCTCGTCGTACAGCACGGGCGCGGGGCCACCGGCGAGCGCGGTGCGGGCCTGCTCGAGCCACTGCTTGATGCGGTTGTCGTTGGGCTGCAGCGCCGAGGCCTTGCGAAGAATCGGGAGCGCCGAGCGATACAACCCCTTTCGCAGCAGCACTTCGCTGATCAGGTTGTACGCATGCGGGTTCTCTTTATCGATGTTCACCGCGGCATCGAACTGCTGCATCGCCTCGGCGGCCTTGCCGCTGTTGATGAGGCCCTTGCCCCACAGCACGCGACCCGCGACCGACGACGGGTGGTGGCTACACCCCTGCTTGCAGACCTCGATGGCCTTCTCGTTCTCGCCCTTGTCCAGGTACGCCCGCGCGAGTTCGACGAACACCGTCGACGTGGGGTCCTGCGAGAGCATCTGCTCGTACTTCTCAACCATCGACTTCGACATGGGCGCTCGTCGGAAACGGGGCGAATCAGCCGCGGAAACATACCCTTCTGCGCGCGGGCGGCCACTGCTCAATCACCGGCCATCAACTGGCCTCACCGATCGCGGGTGGTACCCTGCCCGGCCATGCGAACGGTCGCTTCATGCCTGTTGCTCCTGCTCTCCTGCGCGGGCATTCGCGCGAAACCCGACGTCGAAGAGCTCAAGCCCGCCATCGAGGCCTTTCATCAGCGCGCCCGGTGGAAGGACTTTCGCGGCGCCGCCGATCTCATCGTGCCCGAGCGGCGCGCGGCGTTCGTGAAGGAGCGATCGAAGGGTGGCGACGAGAAGGATCTGTTCGTCACGAACTTCGAGCTCGAAGACGCGAAGATCTCCTCCGACGGCGTGGCCGAGGTCGTCTCTCGCATCAGCTGGTACCGGTTGCCGTCGAACGTCGAGAAGACGGTGACGGTGACGAACATCTTCGTGTGGCGCGAGGGGAAGTGGTGGCTCGAGAGCCAGGACGAGGGCCCCTTCCCCGATCTGAAGCCCGCGCCCGAGAAGCCCAAAGCCCCGGCCGACGCAGGCTCGTGATCGTTCGTCACCCGACGAAGCGCACCGAGCGCGAGGAGAGAACGCCGAGTGCGGCGTCGCGGGTGACCGCCACTCGATCGCGGGCTCGTGCGCGGAGTTGACTCAGCCGTCGATGAACATCACCTGCGAGTTCAGGTGAGGCGCATCGTTCAGGGCGCGTAGCTGACCGTCGACACGCGCCGCCTCGCGAGCATCGTCGCTGCGACGACCAGCACCAGCGGCGTCACGTGAAAGAGCAGCAGGTGGCCCGGGTCACGATGCGGACACTTGAGCTGCATGACGGCGAGCGAGGTCGTGCCTGCAGCCCAGCCCAGCACCATGGCGCGCGACAGCCGCGGAGCGTGTTGTCTGGCTGCGAGAATCGCGAGCGCCGCGGGAATGGCCGAGCACACGAGCTCCCAACCGAAGCAGCCGAGGTGGAACGTGAAGGCGCCGAACTCCATCGAGAGCACCTGCGTCACGAGCACCGAGCCGGCGACGAGGCCGCCGAGAATCCACGGGCGTGAGGTGTGCTGCGGCCACGGCGCGAGCGCGGCGACTCCGGCGATCAACGCCACGACCAACAACGAGAGCGACTGCATCCACACGCCAGAAGAGACCGTCGACGGCGGCAGCTGGGAATTGAAGACGAAGCAGCCGCAGGTGAACAACGCGACCGACGAGAGAACGAAGAGCACCGCGTCTCGCCACCACGGCTTCTTCGGCGCCTCGAGCTCGGCAGCGAGCGACGCCGACAATCTCGCTTCGAGGTCGGGTGGCAACGACGGCGGCGACGAGCCAAACGGGTGCGGTGCGCTCATGATTCGAACTCCCAGACATCTTTGAGCAGCTCGCGCAGCACCTGGGTGCCACGAAAGGCCCTCACCTTCACGGCGGTCTCGTTCGCGCCGACGGCCTCGGCGATCTCCGCGAAGCTCCACCCCTCGAGGCGGTGCAACACGACGGCCTCGCGCTGCGCCTCGGGCAACTTCTGGAGCGCGTCGAGCAACCGGCGGCGAAGGCCCGCGTCACCGTGAACGGCGTCGAGCCCGGCGTCGACCGGATCGTCGGCGGTGGGCTGCTCACGCCTGGTGCGGCGGTGGCGATCACGCGCCGCGTTCGAGGCGATGGCATAGAGCCACGGCTTCACCTTCGAGCCGCTCCGAAACTGATCGCGCGAACGCACGACCGAAAGAAACGTGAGCTGCACGGCGTCTTCTGCGGCTGCGGCGCTGCCAGTGATGCGCGTGAGGTAGCTGGTGAGCGCGGCGGCATGACGGCGGAAGAGCGCGTCGAAGGCAGCACGCTCGCCACGCTGGAAGCGCTCCATCAGGCCTTCATCAGAGTCGGGCGCCGGCTCGGCCATCGCAAACGCGGCATCCCACGGCAACGCCAGGGCTGTCATCGCCGCTGATACGCACTGCACGGAGCCGACGGTTACGGAGGCACGCGCGCGCCTCGACGAAACCACCGCAGAAAAAAAAAGCGCCCGTCGTCTCGGGGCCGGCCGAGGCGACGGGCGTCGGGAGTTCCCCTATGGAACCCCCTTACCGAACGAATTACTGAGCCACACCGGTGCCATGGAGGAGATCTTCCATTCCATTCGGAAGATCATCGACTTACACGCGGCGGATCACGAAAGACTGCGACATGCCGCCGACCGATCGTGACAGGCACGTCATGGTCCCACGAAAAGCGATGTGGATCAGGTGAGGTCTGAGAGCACGCCGCGAATGGTCTCACGAATTGAGAACGCGGGCTGCCAGTGGGTTTCTCTGCGCCATCGACCACCGTCGACCATGCAGAGGAACTGAATGTGGTCGAGTTCCTCAGGCGGGTAACTCGCGAGGCGGTACTTGAAGAGTGACGACACGAGGCCGCGCGCGATCGGGTGCGGAACGGGAATCGGGCGAGCGCCGAGCTCTTTGAAGCACGACGACAGCGGCACTTCTCCGGGCCCGGTGACGTTGTAGACGCCCTTGAGGCCAGGCTTGAGCGCCTCGACCAGCGCTGCTCCGACGTCGTGCATGTGAATGAGCTGCACCATCGGGTCGAAGCCCATCAGCGTCATCGGCCGCTTGAGACGAAGGTAGTTCGACGGCGCGTTCTTGATGGTCGGGCCGACGATGTGCACGGGTCGCAGCACCACCGTCTCGACGCTCGGCTGCCGCCAGAAGAAGCCATGGGCGAGCATGTCGACCTCGATGAGATCGCGCACCGAAGGAAACCGGCTGGCCGCCATCAACGGCGCCTCTTCCGAGAGGAAGTTCGAGTTGTCGGGTGACGGGCCGTAGACGTTCGCGCTCGAGAGCACGACGAGCTTCTTCACCCCGAACTTCGCCGCACAATCGAGGATGCGCGTGGTGCCCAGCACGTTGAAG
Organism: Archangiaceae bacterium; assembly: GCA_016879935.1. Lineage (GTDB taxonomy): Bacteria > Myxococcota > Myxococcia > Myxococcales > Myxococcaceae > Xiheimicrobium. Next base: position 22,366 of record JAACJQ010000054.1, read on the forward strand.
CTGTGGTGGTCCTCCGCGCTCATGCGCGGGTCATGCATGATGCCCATGTGCACGATGGCCTTGATGGGCAGCTTGCGGAAGACGTCGTCGGTCTTCTTCTTTCGCAGGTCGATCTGAAAGTGCTCGACGTCTTTCGGTTTGCCGATGAACGGGCGGCGATCGATGCCGGCCACGCGCTCGGTGCGGTGGAGCAGCTTCGCCACCACGCGGCCCAGGTTGCCCGAGATGCCCGTCACCAGCACCATGCCATCGCCGCTCAAAAGAAGACTCCCTTGCGCTCCGAGAGGCCCTTCTCGAGCATCGACTGAATCGTCGCCTTCACCACCTTCACGCGCTTCTCGAGCTCGGCGTCTTCGTCGTCGGCGCGCCCGGTGAAGGTGAGCGGCTCACCGAAATAGATGCGGTACTTCGCCGGCAGGGGAAACGGCAGGCCATACGGAGTGACCGGCAACGCGGGCATGCCGAAGAGCTTTCCGACCGTCTTCAGGTTGAGCAGCGCCGGCGCCTGCTCCTCACTGCCCACCACCGCGACGGGCACGATGGGCGTCTTCGTCTCGAGCGCGAGGCGCATGAAGCCCAGGCCGAAGTCCTGCAGCTGGTAGCGCTGCGAGTAGAGCTTCGAGATGCCCTTGAGCCCCTCGGGGAAGACGAGAATCGCCTCGTCGTTCTCGAGCAGGCGGCGGCAGTTCTCGGGCGTGCCGACGATCTGCCCGATGCGCGCGAAGAACGTCGACACGTACGGCAGCGAGCCGACCCACTTCTCGACCATCGAGCGAATCACCCGCGGCGGCTTCGCCTCGGTGAGCATCGCCACGCCAATCATCGCGCCGTCGACCGGCAGCTGACCGCCGTGATTCGAGACGAGCAGCACGCGCCCGGCGGGAACGTTCTCGAGGCCGAACGTCTCGACGCGGAAGTAGTGCTTGTAGAGCCACAGAAACGGGCCGACCGCCGACAGCGCGTACTCGAGCGAGAACCCGAACGAATCGACGCCGTACTCATTGGCGTGGCGGCCATCGCGCAGGCGGTCGTCGAGATCGTCTCCGCCCATCGCCAACGTCCACTGCTTGAGGCCCTGCTTGATCGTGTCCGAGAGGCTCACGGGTCGGGGTTCTAGCGCGTGGTCGGCGGAACGCACGCGCGCGCCCACAGGTGGTACGTCACCCGTCGTGTCACCCGTCTGGACCCGCTTCGGCTGGTGCGCCTTCCTGGTGCTCGCCGCTTCGTGCTTCGTCGATCTCGACGACCGCCCCGGGCGGGCCTGCGACGAGTCGAACCCCTGCCGTGAGCCACGCCGCTGCATCGCAGGCGCCTGCTTCGCCGACTCGGAGCGCGACGCCGGATCGCTCGTGAATGACGGTGGTGCCGCAGGTGGAAGTGCGGGTGGTGGCTTCGTCGCGTCGGGCGGTTCGGCCGCAGGTGGCAACGCCAGCCTCGACGCGGGCCCGCAGCCCATCTGGCAACAGCGCCTGCACGGCTTCTCGGACGTCACGCAAGACACGGGCTGCACGGCCACCATCGACCCGTCGCGCGGCAACCTCGTCGTCTCGTCCGTGCTCTCGTCGAAGGACACCGAAGACACCGCGAGCGCGAACGTGCTGGCGCCCTTGCGACTGCCGACGAAGCTCGAAGGCCGGGTGCGTGGCCGCCTCACGCTCGGCAGCACCCCACGGCTCGTGGGCAACGCGCCGTTCATCGAGCTCGGGTCGAACACCGCGTCGCAGGTGCACCTGCAGCTGGCCATCTCGGCGCCGAACGAGCTGGTCGTCTCGAACCAGGCGATGACGGTCTCTGACAACGCCATCACGAACCGCTTCGCCATCGACGGCGGCTGGCAGCGCGGCGACTACCTGTTCGAGGTGCGCTGGAGACGCGGTGAGTCGCGCACGGTGTGGCTCAATGGGCAATTGCTTGGCGACGTTCCGCTGCCTTCGAACACCGTGATGGCACCACCCGATCGATTCCGTGTGGGCCTGATGCGTCTCGATGGGCCGCAAGATGGAGGGCCCTTCTCGGTCACGGTGAACAGCTGGCAGCTGGCGGAAGACGCTGACGCCGTGCTCGGAGACGTGCCGTGAGCGCGCTCTTGCTCTCGCTCGTCTTGAGCGCCCAGCCCAACCCCTTCCTCGCGCAGGCGAAAGACCTGTACCAGTCGCTCGACTTCGAGAAGTGCGTGGCGCGTCTCGGGCAGGCCACCACCCAGTGGCAGTCGTCGAAAGAAGAGCTGCGCGACATCGAGATCTACTCGGGCCTCTGTCACTTCAACCTCGGCCACTCGAAAGAGGCCTCGGAGCACTTCCGCACCGCGCTGCGCATCGACGAAGCGACCGATCTTCCGCCGTACACGAGCCCGAAGGCCGTCGACCTCTTCCTCAAGGTGAAGAAGGCCCTGCAGGCGCCGCCCGAGCCGCTGCCTGACTCCGATCTGCCGCCCGACGCTCCGCGGAAGACGACGCTCGAGCCGAAGCCGCCCGCTGGGCCGACGGAGCCTGGGGTGTTCGAGAAGCACCCGCTGCCCATGAGCTTCGGCATCGGCGCGGGAGTCGCGCTCGCGGTCGGTGTGGGCCTCGGGGTGAACGCGCGCAACCTGTCGATTCAGGCGAACGAGGCGCGCACCGATTCGGAGTTCGCCCAGAAGGCCGATGCAGCGAGGGCCAACGCGACCGGTGCGAACGTGGCGTACGTGCTGGCCGCCGGTGCCGCGGCGACGGCGGTGATTGCGTACCTGCTGGAGTGACCGCCGCGAAGGTCTGAGCGATAACGCGCTCCATGCGATCGTTCGTCGTCGTCCTCGCGCTCCTCGCGAGTGTGGTGGTGGCCCAGCCCCGAGATGGTGGAACTCCCGCGAAGCCGAAGGCGCCCGAGTTGTCGGCGGCCTCGTGCGACAAGCTCATCGAGCACATCGTGCTCATCTCGGTGAACGAGTCGCTCGCCGAAGACGCCGAGGTGAAGAAGATGCCGGCGAAGGAGCGCGAGGTGACCGAGAAGCTCGCCCGCCGCGAAGCGCTCGCCGACCCGAAGCTGGCCGACCTGAAGAAGGAGTGCCCGCAGCGCTTCGACAAGAAGGACGAGGCGTGTGTGCTGAAGGCGAAGACGCTCAAGGAGATCGACGCATGCGCGCAGTGACGAGGTCGTCGTGGAGCATGGTGCTGGCGCTGCTGGCGCTCACGCCGATCATTCCCGGCTGCGCGTGCGACGAGTTCTTCGAGGAGCCCGATGGTGGAGCCGGCGGCGGCCTTGCCGGGCCCCAGGGGCGGGTGAGCGGCACCGTGACGCCGTTTCGTGGAGCCGATTCCGTTCAGGCACCCACGAAGGCCATCGACGCGAGCCTGAAGCAGACGGCGATGGCGTCGATCAACGACGGGCGCGTCGCGCCTTCGAGCGTTCGCCCGTTCGTCGATCGAGTCATGAAGCCGATTCCGCAGGTGGGCAGCAGCGGCCGGTTGCTCGGCGTTCGGGAGCCGTCGCGCTTCATCGAGTCGGAGGTGATCGTTCGCCTGCTCGAGAAGGAGTCGGCGGCGATGGCGGTGAAGCGCCTCGCGCTGCCGGGGCTCGTCGCCTCGCACGGCGGGTTCGGTTCGGAGTACCTGCACCTGATTCGCTACGTGCGTGACGACGGCAAACCGCTGAGCGCTGGCGAGACGCGGGAGTTGATCGCACCGCTCTCGCGAGTGCGCGGCGTGAAGTTCGTCGAGCTCAACCACGTGCGTCACGCGCTGGCGGTGCCCAACGACACGCTCTACCCCGCCATGTGGCACCTCACGGCGATCAACATGCCGGCCGCGTGGGAGATCGAGAAGGGCATGACCAATTAGACCGCGGTGGCCGTCGTCGACACCGGCATCGTCTCGCACCCCGATCTCGACTCGCGCGTGCTGCCTGGCGCCGACATGGTGAGCGACCCTTCGCGGGCACAAGACGGTGATGGGCGCGACATGGACGCGACCGATCCCGGCAAGGATCAACCCAACGGCCAGTCGAGCTGGCACGGCACGCACTGCGCGGGAACCATCGGCGCCGCGACCGACAACGGCACGGGCGTTTCGGGCGTGAACTGGAACGCGCGCATCGTGCCCGTTCGGGTGCTCGGCAAGGGCGGCGGCACCGACCTCGACATCGCCGCGGGCATGACGTGGGCGACCGGCGGCACCGTGCCCGGCATGGCGGCGAACGCGAACCCGGCGAAGGTCGTCAGCATGTCGCTCGGCGGTCAGGGCGAAGCGCAGCAGTCGTACCAGGACGCCATCGACGACGGTGCGCGCCGCAACGCGATCTTCGTGATCGCCGCGGGCAACGACAACATCGACGCGTCGAACTTCACGCCGTGCAACCAGACCGGCGTGCTCTGCATCGGCGCGACGCGCTTCAACGGCACGCGCGCGAGCTATTCGAACTTCGGCCAGCGCGTCGACATCATGGCGCCCGGCGGAGAGACGGCCGAAGACGCCAACGGCGACGGCAACCCCGACGGTGTGCTCTCGACGCTGCGCGACGACGCCACGGGCATGCCGACGTACGCCTTCGAGCAGGGCACCTCGATGGCGACACCGCACGTCGCGGGCATCGTCTCGCTCATGAAGGCGCGCAACCCGGCGCTGACGTTCGCGCAGGCGAAGCAGATTCTCGTCGAGACGGCGAACACCGGCTCGCGCTGCACCGAGGGCTGTGGCGCCGGCCTCGTGAACGTGCACGCTGCGCTGCTCCGCGTCTCGGGCACACAGCCGACCGGGCCTGCGAAGTTGTCGCTCAGCGCGACCGAGCTCTTCTTCACCTCGGCCGCCGCGACGCAGACCATCAGCGTCACCAACGTCGGTGGCATGCCGCTCACCGCCACCTTCACGGCGGGCGGAGCCCAGGGCAGCCGGCTCTCGTTCGCGAGCGGCGCGTCGGTCACGGTGCCCGTCGGTCAGTCAGCCAACGTGCGCATCGACGCGAACCTGATGGGCCTGCCCGACGGCATGACGGCCGCGGCCACCATCAGCGTCACCTCGAGCGGCGGCAACTCGAGCATCGGCGTGAAGCTGCGCCCCGGTGGTGCGAGCGGTCGAAACGTCGCGGTCGCGCTGGTGCACCAGGTCAACGGAGAGTGGAAGGTCGCCGGCGTCGCCGAGGCGCAGGCCATCAACAACTTCAGCTACGGCGTCGTTGCGCCGCCGGGCTCGTACTTCATCTTCGGCGCGCAGGACGCGAACGGGAACGGTCAGTTCGAAGACAACGAGCCGGTCGGGCTCTGGCCGAACACCGACTCGCCGAAGGCGATCACCGTCGCCGACGGCGCGAACCTCATGGGCAACAACTTCGTCGTCGCGCCGCAGGTGAACTTGAGCGGAGACGAGTCACGCGTCATCGGCACCGCGTGCACCGACGCCTCGACGTGCGGTCCGCAAGGCATCTGCGGCACCGGCTTCCCGCAGGGCTACTGCACGAAGGACTGTGCGATGGCGGCCTGCCCTGCCGGCTCGAAGTGCCTGTCCGGCGCGACGACGTCGATCTGCCTCGACACCTGTTCGGCACCGCGACGCGGGCGGTCGACCTGCCGCGCGAACTACGTGTGTGAAGACGACGGCGCGGGCACGGGCGTCTGCATTCCCGATTGCTCCACCATTCAAGACTTCTGCGACGCGCCGCAGACGTGCGCCACCAGCGGGTACTGCGAATGATGGCGCTGCTCGTCTTCGCCCTCGGAGCCACGCCCATGGACCTGGAAACGCTCATCGACCCGGCGTGGAAGCAGATCGCTCCGAAGCCGGCCGTCACCAGCAAAGGGCCGGGCGTGATGTGGAACTTCCGCGTCGCGCCGCCGATGCCGTCGGAGTGGCCGATGACGCCGAAGAGCACCCTCGTGCGGTGGGTCTACGCCTCGGGCATGGACATGCAGATCAGCGACGGCCAGCGCGTCGCAGGCCCATGGGCGCGCGTCGTCACCACGGCGGACGGCACGTCGAAGCTCGAGGTGCTGTCGAAGGCGCTCGAGGGCAACGACATTCAAGGGGTGAAGCCCATCTCGAGTACCGACGCCGACATCGTGGGCAAGGTGTTCGAGACCGATGAGGCGTTGCGCGCAGGTGATCTCGCGACGCTGAAGGGGCCGTGGTGCCGCTGGCTTCGGTACAACGGCGTCATCGCAGCGAAGCTGAAGCCGAAGCATCAGGCCTTCTTCACCGCGCTCGCCTGCGACGTGAAGTAGCCCGTCCTTCTGGTTGACGTGGTGCGGGCTCCGCCTTACCCCACGCCGTCGTGGCCGAGGTCTTCCAGCAGCTCGTTCAAGCGCTCACTCCGGGCCACGCGACGCGCGTTCGCACGACGGGCCTCGCAGGAGCCTCGCGCGCCTGGGTGCTCTCGCGCCTCGTGCAGCACCTGAAGACACCGCTGGTCTGCGTCACCGCCGACGATGACGCCGCTGATTCCCTGGCGTCAGACCTCGCGTTCTTTCTCGGCGGCGAAGGCACGAAGGCGTCTCCGACGGTGCTGCGCCTGCCCGCCGACGAGGTGCTGCCGTGGGACGAGCTGCTGCCCGACGCCGGCATGGTGACGGAGCGCCTGTGCACGCTCTTCCACCTCGCCCGGGGCACGAAGTTTCCCGCGCTGGTGCTCTCGGCGCGTGCCCTTCACCGCAAGGTGCTGCCGCCGAAGTTGATGCAGTCGCAGTCACGCACGGTGAAGGTGAACGAAGACGTCGGCCGTGACGCGCTCGCGCTCTCGCTGGCCGGCATGGGCTTTCGCAACGCGCCGCTGGTGGAAGACCCGGGCTGCTTCTCGCTGCGAGGCGACATTCTCGACGTCTGGGCGCCCCTGCACGACGAGCCGACGCGCATCGAGTTCTTCGGAGACACCGTCGACTCGATGAAGCGCTTCGACCCCGAGACGCAGCGCACGACCGACAAGCTCTCCGAGCTGCAGCTCTTCCCCGCGCGCGAGCTCTTCCTCTCGACCGAGACGAAGGCGCGCGCCATCGACTCGATCCGCGAGCTCGCCGAGCACCAGCGCGTTCCTTCGTCGAAGGTTCGGGAGCGCATCGAGCAGGTACGCGAAGGCATGGCGTCGGCGGGCCTCGAGGCGCTGCTGCCTGGCTTCTTCGAAGGCGGGCTCGCGACGGTGTTCGACTACCTCGCGACGTGGAGCGAGGCGCCCCTCTTCTGGATCGACGAGCCCGCGAGCCAGACGCAGGTGCTCGACGATCTCTTCGTCGATCTCGACCGCAGCTACGAAGACGCCACGCGCCGCCAGGAGCTCACCACGCCCGTCGACGCGCACTTCCTCTCGCGCGACGAGGTGCTCTCGCGCCTCGGGCGGTTTCGGTTGCTCGAAGGCGGCGGGCTCTCCATCGAAGGGTCGATTCACGATCGCCTGCCCCTCGCCTTCCACTTCGGCGGCACGAAGGAGCTGCGCGAGGCCATTCGCTCGCACCACGGAGAAGAAGGCGCACTCACGCCGCTGCTCGAGCGCCTGGAGCGCTGGCACGAAGAGCAGGTGCTCACCGCCGTCGCCTGCGGCTCGAAGGGCCAGGCCGAGCGACTCGAGCGGCTGCTCAAGGAGCGCAGCGTCAAGGTGAAGACGCACGCGACCGCCCTCGACGACGAGCCGTCGGCGCTGTTCGACAAGAAGCGCCTCGCGCACCTCTTCATCGGCGAAGTGAGCAGCGGCTTCGTCGATCTGCCGGGCAAGCTCGTGGTGCTGTCGGACGAAGACATCTTCGGCGCGCGGGCCCGTCGCCGCGTTCGCCGCCGCCGCACCGACGTCGCCGGCTTCGTCGCCAGCTTTCAGGATCTCAAGGAGGGCGATCTCTGCGTGCACGCGGAGTTCGGCGTGTGCCGTTACACGGGCCTCGTCACCATGCAGGTCAACGGCGTCAACGCCGACTTCCTGCTCCTCGAGTTCGCCGCGAAGGACAAGGTCTACCTGCCGGTCAGCCGCATGCGGCTGCTCTCGAAGTTCACGGGCGGAGACCCCGACAAGGTCGCGCTCGATCGCCTCGGCACCAACAGCTGGGAGAAGAAGAAGCAGCTCGTTCGTGAGCAGCTGCTCCAGATGGCCGCCGAGCTCTTGCGCCTCTACGCCGAGCGTCGCGCCCACGCCGGTCACGCCTTCACGCCGCCTGATCGCTACTACCGCCAGTTCGAGGCCGACTTCGAGTTCGAGGCCACGGTCGATCAACAGAAGGCCATCGAAGACGTGCTCGCCGACATGGCGAAGTCGACCCCGATGGATCGGCTCGTCTGCGGTGACGTCGGCTACGGCAAGACCGAGGTCGCCATGCGCGCGGCCTTCAAGTGCGTGCTCGATCGCAAACAGGTCGCGGTGCTGGTGCCGACGACGCTGCTGGCACACCAACACTTCAACTCATTCAAGCGGCGCTTCGACGGCTACCCCGTCACCATCGAGGTCATCTCGGGCCTGCGCAAACAGAGCGAGGTGCGCGACATCATGAAGCGCGCGCAGGAGGGCCGGCTCGACGTGCTCGTCGGCACCCACAAGCTGCTCGCGAGCGACGTGGGCTTCCGCGATCTGGGGCTCGTCATCATCGACGAGGAGCAGAAGTTCGGCGTGAAGCAGAAGGAGTTCCTGCGGCGGCTCAAGACGAACGTCGACACCCTCACGCTGACGGCAACACCCATTCCGCGCACGCTGAACATGGCCATGAGCGGCATGCGCGACATGTCGCTCATCACCACGCCGCCCGCCGATCGCCGCGCGATTCGCACGTTCGTGAACCGCTTCGACCCGCAACTGCTCAAAGACGCCATCACCCGTGAGCTGCAGCGTGGCGGTCAGGTCTTCGTGGTGCACAACCGCATCTCGTCACTGCCGAGCATGGAGAAGCTGCTCAACGAACTCGTTCCGCACGCGGTCGTCGCGACGGCACACGGGCAGATGGGTGAAGGCGAGCTCGAGCGGGTGATGCTCGAGTTCGTCGAGAAGCGCGCCCAGATTCTGCTCTCGACCAGCATCATCGAGAGCGGCCTCGACATTCCATCGGCGAACACGATCATCGTGAACCGCGCCGATCAGTTCGGGCTCGGCCAGCTGTACCAGATGCGTGGGCGCGTCGGCCGGTCGAAGGAGCGCGCGTATGCGTACCTGCTCGTTCCTCAAGGCCGCGGCGTCGGGAAGGACGCGATGCGCCGGCTCGAGGTGCTGCAGGCGTTCACCGAGCTGGGCGCGGGCTTCTCGATCGCGTCACACGACCTCGAGATTCGCGGCGCCGGCAACCTGCTCGGCAAGGAGCAGTCGGGCAGCATCGAGGCCGTCGGCTTCGATCTCTATTCGCAGATGCTGGAAGAAGCCGTCGCCGAGGTGCGTGGTGAGCCGGTGCGCACGCAGATCGAGCCCGAGGTGAACCTGCCGGTGCCTGCGTACCTGCCCGACCACTACGTGCCCGACGTTCATCAGCGCCTCGTGCTCTACAAGCGCTTCTCGCAGGCGCCCCACCCCGACGATCTGAACGATCTCCGCGCCGAGCTGGTCGATCGGTTCGGAGACGCGCCCGACGAGGTCGACACGCTGCACGAGCTGATGATGCTGAAGATCGATCTGCGCGAGCTGCAGCTGCGGTCGCTCGATGGTGGGCCGGGGAGAATCGTGGTGACGCTCGGTGCTGACGCGCTGCTCGACGGCCACAAGGTGGCGATGCTCGTGCAGAAGTCGAAGAGCCTCTACCGCCTCACGCCCGATCTGAAGCTGGTGGCGAAGCTCGACCCGACCGTGAAGGGGAAGGAGTTCATTCCCGCGGCGCGCAAGGTGGTGCGTGATCTGATGGCGTGCGAGCGGCGCTGACGATCAGTTGCGGCGGTACTCTGCGACCAGGTTCGCGACCGCGCGCGTGTGATCGAGGGTCGGAAACGAACCGCGCGCGAGCACCCCATCGAGGTAGGTGATTCGTGGACTGACGGACTCGCCGCGGATCTGGAGGAACGACTCGAACTCGGCCCAGCTCATGCGCATGGTGATGAGCTGATCGGTCGCGGGAGGCGGAGTCGAACTCTGCATGACGGTGATTCGAGGCCTCACGAATCGACGATGGCCATCGTGCATCGTGAGATGCACACCAGCTTGCCGGCCTCGTCGGTCAACTTGATCTCCCACACGTGCGTCGCGCGCCCGAGGTGCAGCGGCGTCGCCGTCGCGGTCACGATGCCATCGCGTTTTCCGCGCACGTGATTGGCGTTGATCTCGAGGCCCACGGCCGTCTTCCCCGACTCGCCGACGTTCAGCCACGCGCCGATGCTCGCGACCGTCTCGGCAAGGGCCACGCTCGCGCCGCCGTGCAGCAACCCGAATGGCTGGTGCACGCGCTTCTCGACGGGCATGCGCGCGACGACCCGCTCCTTCGTCAGCTCGACGAACTCGATGCCGAGCTGCTCACCCATCGTGCCCTTCGAGGCTTCCCGCATCAGCTCCATTGGAGTGCTCATGCGGGCCTCACTACACCCCAGCGAGCACGTTCTCCAACGCATCGACCGGCAGCCCGAACGTGCGGCCCTCGGTGACCAACTCCCCCAGCAGCAGCCTCGACTGTGGCGCCACCTTCGTGAAGTGCACGCGCGCGTAGGTCTCGAAGTCGAACGGCACCACGAACGGAACGAGCGGCGCAGCGAGCGCGAGCAACCACGGCTGCGTCGTCAGCTTCGGCCCCAGCGGCGTCTTGCGATCGAGCCGGCGCGAGACGATCGCGAGCGCCTGTGCACTCGCCGCGACCGACAACGCGGGATCGTCAGCGAGGGCATGCAGCGACCACCCATGACGCTCGAGCGCGCGCACCGTCACCAGCAACGCCGCCGTGAAGAAGATCACGTCTTCTTCGAGCCCCTGCCGATGCACCGCGGGCATCTCACCGCGCTTCAGCGTCGTCACCACCGTCTCGACGAGCGAGGCCGGCCCATCGAACGCGAACGGAGACATCGGTGGCAGCCAATACGCGTAGCCCTCCGGGAGCTCGTCGTTCGGCGAGAGCGGCGTCGCGAAGCTGACGAGGCTGATGAGACCACGCACGAACCGTTCTTCGTGGACACCGAGCTTCAGGAGCCGCGCACGATCCTCCAGGCCCGGCTGCAACCCGACGACGATCGCCTTCCCCAGCTGTCGGATGATCGACGCCATCCACTCGCCCTGGAGCGCATCGGACGGCACGGTGATGAACGCGAGATCGAACGCTTCGTCCACCGACGACACCGCGCGCACCGAGAGCTCGTGCCGCCACGTGCGACCGAACCAACCGAGCCGCGTCACCACCGTCGGGTGCACCTTCTCGGGAGACCGCACGGCGAACGTCACGTCGACCCCCGCCCGCACGAGGTGCAGCGCGAAGACCTGGCCGACGGCACCTGCTCCGACGACGAGCGCCTTCACTGGCCGAGCTGAATCTTCACCGTGAGCGAGATGAGCCGGCCCTCGGCGCCACCGAGCTCGTGCCGATACGCGATGTCGACGCCGCTGCCTTCGGTGAACCAGCCGATGCCACCCGAGAGGTACTGGTGGTTCATGATGCCGTCGAACTGGTAGCCGATACGCACGGGGAAGCTCATCGCGATGAGCCACTCCAGCCCGCCCTGGTACGCGAACCGTGGCGTCGCTTCGTTGAAGTCGGCGCGCAGATCGAAGCACGGCGTCAGCTGGCCCAGAATCAACGCGCTCACCGACGCCACGAAGAAGCGCGTGATGTCCTTGTTGAAGTTGTTGATGAGGTTGTGACCCGAGACGCCGATCGACAGGAAGCTCGCCGGGCGAATGAGCACGCCCGCGTTCATGGTGATCGAGTTCGTGTTCGATGCGCCGACGATGACGTGGTGCCGCGCTGCGACGCCGAGGTGAATCCAGTCGGCGAGCGAGTACGCCAGCGCCATCGTCGTCACGTGCGCCCACCGCCGCTCGAGGCCACCGAAGGTGACGAAGTGGTAGCTGATGCCGCCGGCGATCTGGTTGGTCGAGTCAGCGAGGCCGAGCGTTCCGAAGCCCATGCCGTTGGGCACGTCCCACGCGCCCGAGGCCTCGATCTGGTAGCGCTTGTAGGCCGCGAGCGCCGCGGGGTTTCCGCCGATGACCTCGGCGCCGTAGCCCATCGACATGTACGCGCCGCCCATCGCCATGTTGCGCGAGTGCATGAGATCGCGAAGGTCGGGGCCGGGGTGAACCGGCGTCGGCATCGGCTGGTCGGTCTCCTGCGCGAACGCAGTGGCGGCCGAGAGCACGACGAGCAGCAGGAGCGAACGCAACATGGCTGCAGCGGGTTGTACCTCGCGGGCGATCGCGGTCGAGTTCCCTGCCGGATTTCCGGGCAGTTGCGCCCGTGAGTTCGGCCTCGACCCCCGACCGTTGCGGGGTATGAAGCAGGCGTCATGCGCTTCCTCGTCGCCGCGCTCGTCGTCGCCTACGTCATGCCGACGTACTCCATTCTTCGCCGGTACGCGGGCACCCGTGACGATCTCACCCTCACCAGCCTGAAGGTCGATGGCACCGGAGCCGTCGCGCCGGCGATCGCCAAAGAGGTGGCTTCATCGCTGTCGTCGACGTGGGTCTCGGGCGATCTGCCGCTGACCGCGCAGCTGAGCATCAAGTACCCGGGCCGCTGCCGGCTCGACCTCACCAGCCTCGAGTCGAACAAGACGTTCACCGTCGCCACCTCGACCGGCAAGAAGCGCGTCGAGGGCCCTGCGTTCGCAGCAGCCGAGGTCGCGCTGGAAGAGGTCTGTGCCCTTTTCGCCGTGAAGAGCGCTGGAGAAGGTGAGACCCGCGCCAGCATCGAGCGGCACCTGTCGGCGCTCAAAGTCGACACCAAGCTCGTCTCGCACGCGCGCTTCCTCGGCCAGCTCACCTTTGCCATCGGCAACCGAGCCGAGGGCAGCCCGCAGTACTGGGTCTATCGCGATCGCATTCCGCCCGACCGCTTCATGCCCGCGCGCATCAAGTTCACCGACGACCGCGGCACGTGGGACGTGCGCTTCGTCGACTACAGCTCGGCGTCGGTGGCCGACTGGCTGCCCCGCGTCGTCGAGGTCTACAAGGGTCAGGAGCTGCAGCTGCGCCTGACCGCCCTCACCGCCGACACGCGCGCCGATCTCGAGAAGACGAAGTTCTAAGACGTGCAGCCGTGACGGCGTCTCTCTTCGGTCCCGACGAGTTCGCTGCCGTCGCCGTCGGCCGGCCCGTTCGTGGCGAGTTCACCTACTCGATTCCCGCCGAGCTCAAGCCAAAGCTCGCGCCGGGGCTGCGGGTGAAGGTGCCGTTCGGCCGCTCCACCATTCTCGGCTTCTACCTGGGCCCCGCGCCCGCGCCGTCTGACGCCGTTCGCAAGAAGCTCAAGCCCATCACCGCCACGCTCGAGGCCGAGCCTGCGCTCACGCCCGACGTCGTCGAGCTCTGCCGGTTCGCGGCCCAGCACTACCGTTACCCGCTCGGAGAGGTGCTGCGCGCGACGTTGCCGCCCGGCCTCACGAAGGCGCAGGAGGAGAAGCAGTCACGCGCCGAGGTCGTGCACTTCGCCATCGCAGAAGACGGAGCCGACCCCTCGACGTTGACGCGCGCTCCAGCGCAGCAGGCGGCGCTCTCGTACCTGCTGGCCGTCGGAGGGCGCGCGAACGTCGACGAAGTGGCGCACGCGATTCCCGGCGCGCGGGAGCACCTGCGCGCGTTGGTGAAGAAGGGCCTCGTTCGCATCGACACGCAGGCGCTCGTGCACGGCGTGGTCGAGGGCATGGGCAGCGCCCGGCCCGCGAAGTTGACCGACGAGCAGGCGAGCGTGGGCGCCGAGCTCGAGGTGCTGCTCGACGCAGGTGGCTTCGCGCCGGTGCTGCTCCAGGGCGTGACGGGCAGCGGCAAGACCGAGGTCTACCTGCGCATCGTCGAGCGCGCGCTCTCGGCCGGCCACGGCGCGCTCATTCTCGTGCCCGAGATCGCGCTCACGCCGCAGCTCGTGGGCCGGTTTCGCAGCCGCTTCGGGCCGAGCGTCGCCGTGCTGCACAGCGCGCTCACCGACACCGAGCGCCTGCGCGCATGGCAGCGCCTTCGCCGCGGAGACGTGAAGGTCGTCGTCGGCGTTCGTTCGGCCATCTGGGCGCCCGTGGCCGACCTGCGCGTCATCGTCGTCGACGAAGAGCACGACCCGTCGTTCAAGCAGGACGAGAAGCTGCGGTACCAGGCGCGCGATCTCGCCGTGATGCGCGCGAGGCAGGCGAAGTGTCTGGTGGTGCTCGGCAGCGCGACGCCGTCACTCGAGACGCTCGAGAACGCACGCAAGGGCCGCTACCGCCACCTGAAGCTCACCCGCCGCGTCGACGATCGCCCGATGCCCGCGCTGCACCTCGTCGACCTGCGCCTCGAGCGCCCGAAGACCGTCGAGACGCGCGACACCGAGCCACCCCTGCTCTCGGAGCCGCTCAAGCAGGCCATGCGTGAGACGCTCGAGAAGGGGCAGCAGATCATCCTCTTCTTGAATCGCCGCGGGCACGCCACCTTCCTCACCTGCGAGGTGTGCGGGCAGAACCTGAAGTGCTCCGAGTGCGACGTGTGCCTCACGTACTACCGGGCCAGCGGCCGTGTGCAGTGCAACTACTGTGGCCGCGCGCACCCGCTGCCGAAGGGGTGCCCCGAGTGTGATGGGCCGTTGCTGCAGCTCGGTGTCGGCACGGAGCGCATCGAGGCCGAGGTCGCCGAGGCGTTTCCCCAGGCGCGCCTGGGGCGGCTCGATCGCGACGCGGTGACGACGAACGAGCGGCTCACCGATCTGCTCTCGAGCTTCGCGCGGCGAGAGCTCGACGTGCTCGTCGGAACGCAGATGGTCGCCAAGGGCCACGACTTTCCCGGGGTGACGCTCGTGGCCGTCGTGCTCGCCGACACCGCGCTCTCGCTGCCCGACTTCCGTGCCGCCGAGAGACCGTTTCATCTGCTCACGCAGGTCGCCGGTCGTGCCGGCCGTGGCGCCGACGCGGGCCGAGTCATCGTGCAGGCGTACAACCCCGACGCGCTGCCCATCGCTGCGATGCTGAAGAACGACTTCGAGGGCTTCTCCGATGCCGAGCTCGCGCGCCGACGTTCGCTGCAGTGGCCGCCGACCTCGCGCATGGCGTCGATTCGGTTCGAGTCAGACAACGCCGAGCTCTGTGCTCGCACGGCGCAACAACTCGCTGCGGTCGCGGCGCGCGCCATGCCGCCGTCGTCGCATGGCGTTCGGCTGCTCGGCCCCGCGCCCGCGCCCATCTCGCGCATCAAGGGCAAGACCCGCTGGCAGCTCGTCGTGAAAGGCCCCACGCACGCGGCGATCGCTGGCCCGCTCGACGCCATCGAACGTGCGCTCGACGAGGTCTCGTCGACCGTGAAGGTGATCATCGACGTCGATCCGGGCGCGATGCTCTGAGGCCTCGTTATCCTTCGAACGTGAGGACCTCTGGGTCGAACTCACCCCGGCTGACGAGCTGCGCTTCATCGAGGAGCGGCACGCGACCTGCCTCGAGGCCGGAATGAACGACTCGATCCCCAAGCCGCTGCACCAGCGCGACCTCGAGCGGGTCTTGCGTAAGCTGGCCGCGTGACTCGCTAGAAGCAGACGCGCTCGCCGCCAGACGGCAGGCACGTTCCTCGGCTCCCAGCACCGAAGGCATCGACGCACGCCGCGTCATCGGTGCACCTGCGCAGGCACCTGAAGTCAGCTCCGGCGTTGCGGCTTCCGTTCGGGCACTGCGGCTTCGCGTTGGGGTGGCCCTGCGCACAGGCGAGGCGGCGCACGCAGTCAGGGTACTCGAGGCAGGGCGAGCCGCGCTCGAGGTTGCCCCACGGAATGGAGCGCGGACCGCCGAGCCGCGCTTCGCAGTCGAGCAACGACTGGTCGACGGGCTCGGGGTTCTCGGGCGGGTCGCTCGCCACGCGTGAGAACTCGAGCTCGGGCTCGGCGCCGTCATTCCACGCGACGGTCAGCACGCGCTCGGCCCGCAGGTCGTAGCCGCTGACGACGAAGCCGACCCGCCACCGCCCGCCCTTGCGCAGCGGCAGCACCGCCGAGGCCCGATTTCGCGCGACTGCCAGCTGGGCTTGCCCTCGCAGCCCCTCGAGCAGGCGGAGCGAGGTGAACCAGAAGCCGGGGTTCTTCGACTCGCAGCGCACGCGGAGCCAGTCTCGAACCCGCTTCGTCTCGCACCCGGCCTCGGCCCCGCCCTTCACCGTCAGCGCCGGCGCTGCGCTCCATGCCTGTGGCGACGGGAGTGAGGCCTGCTCGGCGACCTCGGGGCGAGGAGGGGGCGTCACCTTCAGCGCCTCGGCGACGGCGGCGGCTGCGGCACGCGTGCCCTTCGGCGTCAGGTGGAGATCTCCGAGCAGAAACGCTCCGGGCTCGGCAGCACGCAGGGCGTCGGTGAGCTCGACGGCTCGCACGCCACGCTCACGGGCAGCGGCGGCCAGCACGCGGTTGAGCTCGAGCGTCGGCTCCATGTTGGCCTGCGCCGCGCCGTACTTCGCCCACTCCGTCGACGAGACCTGCACGTCGAGGGGCAGCACCACGAGCGTCGAGTCGGGAAGGCTCGCGAGCGCATCGAGCACGGCGGCGCCCGGCACCACCTTCGCCTCGACCATCGGGACGGGAAGCTCCCACCGCAGCTTCTCGAGTTCGGCGTAGCTGCGCGCGAGCGTCTCGTCGTGAGGCACCCGCGCGAGCTCGAGGCGCCGCCGCAGCTCGGTGAGCCGCGCCTTCTCTTTCGCAGCGGTCGCCAAGAGCTCGGCCGTCACGGGAATCGACCGCGCCATCTCGCTGCCGGTGTCACGCACCACGTCGCCGACCTGCCTCGCGAGCACTTCGTTCATCAAGCGCTCGCTGCGAATGCCATGCGGCCCATCGTCCTGGCGGGCGAGCGACTCGAGTTCCTTCGTGCTTTCGCGAATCTGCGCTTCGAGAGGCGCGAGGCGCTGCGCGAGATCGGCGGGGCTCTGTTCACGCGTCGTGGGAGCCGGTGCGCGCTGCTGCCGCTCGGCTTCGGTCAACAGGTCGGTCCACGAGCCTTCACTCGGGGTGCCCCGGTCGCGGCCGTCGAACTCGGCGAGCGCTTCGGAGTCTCCGTGAACCTGCTGCCGCTCGAGCTGAAGCTTCCGCCACGCGAAGACGAGGTGCGACTGCGAGAACAGCCAATGCCTTCCCGGAAAGTCGCGAACACGCCGCGGGGCATTCTCGCGACGCACCGCCCACCCGTCCCACACGGCGTGGCGCTTCACGTTCGGGCGATCGAGCTCGAAGAAGTCGTTGGCGACGTTGAAGACGAACACGATCTTCGCGCCGGGCCGTTCGGTCTGCAGACGTCGCGCGACGGCGAGGTACTCGAAGGGCCCGTACGTCGGCACCCCCGCGTTGATGACCTGCCGCCCGCTCGCCTTTGCGAGCTGAGCAGGAAAGGTGTCGCCTTCTTCGACGCCGAGCCCGAACACCTGCGAGTCACCAACGACGATCAGCTCACCTGCGACTGGTGCCGGCCACTCGGCCCCCCGAAAGCCACGGGAGTTGATGCGCAGCGAGGTGGCGGGGTTACCCGTGAACGCCAGCCGCTGCGTCGCGAACGGCTCGAGCTTCGCGCCCAGCTCCGCGTCGGGCAGGTACACGTTCACGTGGGGAAACGCGCCGCCATCGCGAAGCCGAAAGGCCGCCTCGGCGATGGCGAGGCCCAGGAGCAGCCCGAGGCAGACCTTCAGCGTGGCGGTGAGGAGTCGGCGCACGAGGGCGGTGAGACGCGTGACGAGCCGGTGAGCGTTCCACAGAACGGCGTGGCCGGTTTTTCGACAGCCCGGCATGCCTGTAGCAACGTGTCGCCCATCCATGGCTCCGCCGGTCCTCCTCGTCGCCGACGACCTCTCCACCATCGCGTCGGTGAAGCGCGTGCTCGGGCGCGAAGGCTACGAGGTGATTCTCGCGACCAGCGCGGCCGACGCCGTCATCGCGTGGGGCCACCACCTGCCGGGCCTCGTCATTCTGCAGCCCACCGTCGAGTCGGAGCGCGGCTCCGTCGTCCTCGAAGAGCTGCAGCAACACCCTGACGCGCAGTTGCTCCACGTGGTGCTGCTCGGCGAGTCGATTCCCGGGTTCGGCTACCACGTCGAGCCGCTGCCCATCGACCCAGAGCACTTCGCGAAGACGGTGCAGTCACAGATGCGCGCGTCGGAGGACGGCCAGGACTGGACCGTCTCGGAGCCCCCGACCGAGACGACGCCCCTGCGAGATCCACCGAAGCTCGACGAGCCCGAGCCCTGGCGAGCGACCCGCCCTCCGTCGGCCACCCCATCGGACGAGCACCCGCAGACGCAGGAGCTCATCGAAGACGCCGCGCCCACGCCGCCCGACCCGCCCACCGCTGACCACGAGCAGCCGCCGTTCGAGGCCTCGCCGTCGACGATGACGCGCCTGTTCGGCGATCTCCCGAGCCTCGAAGACGAGCTGCACCGCGACGTCGAGGCGCAGGCGATGGCGTCGGTCGAGTCGTCGCTCCAGCAGCTGCCGACCGAAGACGACGAGCTGCAGCGGCTCGAAGACGAGGTACGCGCCGAGGCTGCCCGCCGCCGTGCCGCGAGAGAAGCGCAGGCCGCCCAGCCCGCGTTCACGCCGCCGCCCGTGCAGCCGCTGAACGAGCCGGTCGAGCCGCCCGAGCCCACCGTCGACACCGAGCGCTTCACCGACTCCTCCAGCTCCGACGAGACCTCCTTCGCCGACGTCACCACCACGCCGCCCGACGGCGCCGCCGACCCGACCTCGGTGCCCATGGAGCCCGAGGCGCCGACGTCGGTCATGCCGACGCCTGTCGACTCCGCGACGGCCAGAGAGGTGCTCGCGCGCGCCGAGGCCATCACCCACGAGAGCCGTGCCATCTCGCAGTCGCAGCGACAGGCCGCCGACGCCGAGCGCCGCCGCGCCGAGTCCGAGCTCGAGGCCCTCAAGCGCCGCGCCGAACACGCCGAGCAGTTGGTTCGCCGCGAGCGTGAAGCCCGCGCCGCCGTCGAAGATCAGGTCGAAGAGCTGCGCGAAGAAGTGAAGACGCTCGCCAGCCAGCTCGAGAGCGAGCGGCACGAGTCGCAGGCCCGCTTCGCCTCCGATCTCGAGGCGGTCAGCGCGCAGGCCGAAGAGCGTCGCGCCGCGCAGGAGACCGAGCTCACCACCCGGCTCAACGCCCTCGCCGAAGCGCACGCCGATCGTGAGGCGACGGTCTCGGCGCAGCTGAGCGAGCTCGAGGCCGAGGTGGCCCGCCGCGACGAGGTCATCGCCGAACACGAGACGAAGGCCGCGGCGTTCACGAAGCAGCTCGACTCGCTCGAGCGCCAGCTCGACGTCACCAACGCCACTGCCGTGGAGCGCGCCGCCGAGCGCGAGTCGTTGCTCGCCAGCTTGACCCACGAGCAGGACGCGGCCCGCAAGGCAGAGAGCCGCGCCGCGAAGCTCGAGGGCGAGAAGGCCTCGCTCCAGAACGACCTGAAAGAGGTGCGCGCACAGCTCGAGCTCGCCGCGGGCCGCGTGAAGGAGCTGACGACCCAGCTCGACGACGAGCGCCTCGCCCGCATGGAGGTGGAGGAGAAGCGCGACGAGCTGTCGGGCAAGCTCGAGAAGGCCGTGGCCCAGGCCGTCGAAGCGCGCGGAGAAGCAGAGGCCGCGCTCAAGCTGGCGAGCGAAGTCGAAGGCGCGCTCTCGGTCACGAAGGGTGAGCTCGAGTCGACACGCACCGATCTCGACGAGACCCGCCAGAAGCTCGAAGACGCGGCCAGGGCGCTCGCGACGGTGACGGGCGAACGCCCTGCGCTGCTCGCCAGGCTCGAGACCCTCGAGCGCGAACGCGAGCAGCTGCTCGACGCCGCGAAGGCACAGGACGAGCGCATCGGCGAGCTCGAGTCGCAGCTCGAAGGCGACCGGACCCACGCGGCCGCCCTCTCGACCGACGTCGCGAGCCACAAAGAGGCGCTCGAGACGCAGCGCGCACGCGCCGACGAAGCCGATGCCCTGGCGCAGCTCACCACCGAGCGCCTCAAGGCCATGGAGCACCGTCAGGTGATGAACCTCGCCCTGCCCGGCCGGCGCGCGCTCGGGTTGCCCCGCAACGGCACCGTCTCACTGGGCGAGCTGGCGACCCTGGTCAGCACCCTCGTCGCCGCCCAGGCCGACGTGCGGCTCGAGCTCGGCGTTCGTGGTGGCACGCGGACCTTGTGGTTCAAGAAGGGCGCGCTCCACGGCGCCGAGTCGTCTTTCGATCACGAGTCGCTCATCGATCGCGCTCGCCGAGACGGGCTCATCGACGCGCGGCAGGAGGCCGAGCTGCGCCTTCTGCGCACCGCCACCGCGCAGGAACAGCTCGAGGCCATGAAGGCGCGTGGCTACCTGCGGGAGATCGAGACGATTCCGCTGCTCCAGCGCGCGACCGAAGCCGTCGCCCTCGAGGCCTTCAGCGAAGAGACGACCCAGTACCGCCTCTCCGATGAGCCGCCGTCGATTCAGGTGCTGCTGGTGGCCGTGCCCCGCTCCACCCTGCCGCTGCTCGCCGAAGCCTTGCGCCGCGCCGTGCCCACCGACGTGGTGCTCGAGACGCTCGGTGGCGCCGAGGCCGTGTGCGTCGCGACCGAGAACGACGTCGACCTGCGCGCCATGGGCTTCACCGACAAGGAGCGCAAGATGCTCTCGTGGGTCGACGGCGAGGCCTCGGTCGAAGACCTCACGCTGGCCGCCGGCCTCAAGCAGGAGCACGCGTTTCGGGCCCTGCTGGTGGCAAAGCTGCTCGGTGTCATCGAGGTGAAGCCGCCCGAGAAGCCCGCGCCCGTCGTGTCGGGCGACCTCGACATTCGCCGCCTCGAGGCCAAGTACGACGAGGTGCAGGAGGCGGACTACTTCTCGATTCTGGGCCTCTCGCGGTCGGCCTCGAGCGACGACGTTCAGCGCGCCTTCCGCCGCCTGGCCGAAGAGTTCGACCCCATCAAGTACACCGGGCACCCCGACGCCTCGCTGCAGCAGCGCGCGCAGGTCGTCTCGACCCTCATCGAAGAGGCAGCCCGGGCGCTCGAGGACGAACGCCGCCGGGCCGAGTACGCCCGCCACCTGCTCGACTGACGAGCGGGCCCCGCGCTTGGCGGAAACGCCCCCTCGGCGTTACAAGGAAGGCATGGTTCGCGAAATCCTGGTGTGGCCCCACCCAGTGCTCAAGCAGAAGGCTCACCCTGTCACCACCGTCGACGATTCGACGCGTGCCCTGATCAAAGATCTGTTCGACTCGATGTACGCCGCCGACGGCGTGGGCCTCGCGGCGCCGCAGATCGGCGTCTTGAAGAACGTCATCGTGCTCGACACCACCCCGCGCCAGCCCGAGGCGAAGCCGCTCGCGATGGTGAACCCCGAGATCCTCACCTACGAGGGGAAGATCGAATACAAAGAAGGGTGCCTCTCGATCCCCGGTGAGGCCGAAGACGTCGACCGCGCCGCGATCATCACCGTGCGCTTCCTCGATGAGCAGGGCGTCGAACAGACCCTCAAGTGCGAAGGCCTGCTGGCGATCGCCGTGCAACACGAGACCGATCACCTCAAGGGCACGATGTTCGTCGACCACATCTAGACGCTGAAGCGCGAGCTCATTCGCAAGCGCATGAAGAAGCTCCAGGCCGCGCAGGAGGCCGACAAGAAGGAAGCGGCCGCCGAGGCAAAAAAGAAGCGCTCCGGCTCGGGAGCCGAAGCGCGTTGAACCAGAGCGGCGATTGCGCGGAGCTCAGCTCTTGAACGCCCGCCGCGCCCCGTCGAGGAAGAGCCGGTTGGCCGTTCTCAGCGAGTCGAGCAGGCTGCGATCGACGTCCTGCGCCCAGGCAGCCATCGCCGCCATGCAGTTGAGCAGATAGAGATCGACCAGCAGACACGCCTTCTGGCTCTCGACCAGCTGCCCCGCCTTCGACGCGGCCTCGAACCGACTCAGGAGCAGCGCCCGAAGCCCGTTCGGCGACTTGGGGAAGGCGCTCGACTCGATGCGCATGCCGATGGCCATCGCGTCGACGATGAGGGCGCGCTCGTCTTGCCAGGCCCGGTTCATCAGCTCGGCAACCGTCTCGAGCACCGCGCTGAGCTCGGCCTGGGGCGACATCATCGCCACCGCGTCGGCGATGGGTTGCTCGGTGCGGCGCATCAGCTCGGTGAGCACGTCCTCCTTGGTTGGGAAGTGAAAATAGAAGGCCGTACGGCTCACGCCTGCGACCAGCGTGATGTCGTCGACCCGCGCATCTCGAAAGCCATCACGTCGGAAAATGCCCAACGCCGCCTCGTAGAGACGCTGCCTCGTTGCTTCGCGCTGTCGATCTCGACTTGTTTCGTTCACTCGTGCGACCTCGGAACTGACGCGGCCCGGCCGGCGCGTCACCCTTCTGGGGCCCCCAACAGCTCCCGGCATTCTCGCCGGTTCATTCACACTCGTTGTTTGACACGCGACAGATGCGACCGGTGCAACCAACGAGCGCTCTGACGATTGCCGACCCTTCGAATTCTCCTCGGCTCACCCCAGAACACCTTGATGTTACCGAGTGACAGCCTCGTTGGATTCAAGGTCGACACGCGTGAGTGAGTCGCTGAACAATGTGTCCACAGCGGTCAACACTGCGTGGGGTCAAGCCCCCAGAAAACTGTGCACACGAGTGAACAGTCGTGGGGCGTTGCCCTCACTTCTTCGGCCGCATGTTCTTCTTCGGAACACCGCGCCTGGGGCACTGCACGGCGATGACGCAGCGGTGGCACCCGGGAAACTGCGCGTCGCAGACCCGTCGACCGTGCCAGATGATCAGCTGGTGCGCCTTGAACCAGTGGGTGTCGGGCAGCAATCGACGCAGGTCGGCCTCGACGACGTCGGGCTTCGGTGAGCTCGAGAAACCAAGGCGCTTCGAGAGCCTCAGAATGTGCGTGTCGACGGGAAAGGCCTTCTCTCCATCGAGGTGAATGGTGACGACGCCCGCCGTCTTGTTCCCGACCCCGGGCAGCTCGGCCAGGGCGGCGCGCGAGGTGGGCACCTGACCTGCGTGGTGTTCGAGCAGCGCGTGCCCCAGCTTCACGAGCGCCTTCGACTTGTTGCGAAAGAGGCCAACGGTCTTGAGGTAGCCCTCGAGCACCTTCGGCGTGGTGTTGGCGTAGTCGGCGGCGCTGCGGAAGTCGCGAAAGAGCGCGGGCGTGACCAGGTTCACGCGTTTGTCGGTCGTCTGCGCCGACAAGATGACGGCGACCAGCAGCTCCAGCGGGGTGGTGAAGTCGAGCTCGATCTTCGCCTCGGGCATGGCGGCGTCGAGGCGTTCGATGACCGCGAGCGCGCGGAGGCGCCGTTCAGCGACGGTTTCGCGGGGCATCGTCTCACTCCACGACGCGGCGGGGCACGTGCGCGCCCAGCCGCGTGACGAGCTCGTAGTGAATCGTCTGCGCCCAGCCGGCGAGCGTCTCGGCCGAGATGCTCTCGTCGCCGTCGCGGCCCAGCAGCGTCGCCACCAGCGGAGCTTCGTTCGTCACCGCGTGCGTCACGTCGACGATGAGGTGGTTCATCATCACGCGACCGAGCACCGGGCAGCGTTTGCCGTTCACCAGCACGTGCGCCTTGCCCGACGCGAGGCGCGGGTAGCCGTCCCAGTAGCCGACGGGCAGCACCGCCACGCGCGTATCGGAGCCGCAACGCCAGGTGCAGCCGTAACCGACGTAGCTCCCGGCAGGCAGCCACTTCACGACCTGACTCGGGCAGCGCCAGGTGAGCACGGGGTGGAGCGCCGGCAGCTCGCCGAGCACCACCTTCGCCGAGAGCCGCGTCTCGGTCGAAGGCCACAGGCCATAGAGACTGATGCCCACGCGCACGACGTCGAACCGGGATGGCGGCAACACGAGCGCAGCGGCGCTGGCGGCGAAGTGGCGCTGCGTCGTCGCGGGCAGACCGATGCGCTGCTGCAGCAGCTCGAACGAGCGCGCGAAGGCGTCGAGCTGCGTGCTCGCGTACGACTGCTCCGTCACGTCTTCGGTGTTGGCGAAGTGGCTCAACACGCCCTTCACGTTCAAGACGTCGCGCGCCGCGGCGAGGCCATCGGCGGCGCCGGCTTCGAGCTGCTGCCGGGTGAAGCCCTCACGGCCCAGGCCCGTGTCGAGGTGCAGGTGCACCGACGCCTCGAGGCCTCTCGCTCGAAGCAGGGGAACGGCCGCGTCGTAGGAACCGTCGGCCACCACGCAGTCGACGCCTGCTTCGGCGAGCTCGACGACCTCGGCCGCAGAGGTCGCACCGATGACGAGCACGTCACGTCGCGCGGCCGACTGCTGCGCTTCGAAGGCACGCACCGCGAGGCCTTCACCGGGCGTGATGACGTAGAGCGCGTCGGCGGCGGCGTGGGCGAGCGGCAACATCTCCGAGAAGCCGTGGCCGTACGCGTTGCCCTTGAGCACGGCGCCGACCCTCCGCGTCGCACCGGCCGTCGAGCGGAACGCGGCGACGTTGGCGCGAAAGGCCGAAGCCGACAGCTCGAGGCGGGACGACAACGAGCCGGGCGAAGGAACGGACATGGCGGACACGTGCCTACTCCAGAAGCCCCGCACGTCGCGAGGGTCGAAAGCGGCGGGCCCACGCGCTGGCTGCTACGGTTTCACGAGCGATGCGCGTTCGGTGGCTCCTGCTCTGCACGATGACGGCCTGCGCGTCGGCGCCGATCGATCGCCTCGATCCCGCAGAGGTGTTGGGGGCGCCGAAGGCGACCGCACGGGTCGAGCCGGTCGGTTCGGCCGTGCTGCTCCAACGGCTGCAGCGCTTCGTCGACGAGGGCGAGAAGACGCGCGGCCAGGTGAGCCGCGGCGCGCCGATGCCACGCGCGCACGCCGAGGCCTGGCTGGCGGTGCTCGATGACGTCGACGCGCTGACGACGAACGCCACCATGCTCGACTTCGTGCGCGCGCGGCTCTGGCTGCAGACGGCGCTCGAGGCCGACGGAGCGCGCTTCGGTGACGTTCCGCTCGACGTCTCCACCCGCTCCCAGCGCACCCTGGCGAACCTGACGATGAAGCTGGTGAACACGAGCCGCGGCAAGAAGCTCGTGGCGGCGAACCCAGCGACCTTCAGCTGGCCCGTCGACCCGGTCAGCGTGACGAGCCCCTGGGGCGACCGCCTGCACCCGGTTCACGGGGAGTACCGCTTTCACGCCGGTGTCGATCTCGAAGCGACGCGTGCCCAGCCCGTCTACGCCGCGGCGCCCGGCGTGGTGGCCTTCGCCGGTTGGAACCAGGGGCACGGCAAGCAGGTCGAGCTGCAGCACGACGCACATCTCGCGACCCGCTACAGCCACCTCTCGGGCTGGGCGGTGCAGCCAGGCGAGACGGTGAAGCGCGGTGACGTCATCGGCTGGGCCGGCAAGACGGGCACGGCGACGGGCGTGC
Source organism: Archangiaceae bacterium (assembly GCA_016879935.1). Taxonomy (GTDB): domain Bacteria; phylum Myxococcota; class Myxococcia; order Myxococcales; family Myxococcaceae; genus Xiheimicrobium. The sequence goes on from JAACJQ010000054.1 coordinate 47,717, forward strand.
ACCTGCACTTCGAGCTGCGCCGTGACGGAGAGTCGCTCGACCCCGAAGCCGAGCTGCCTGGCCCAGGTGCCGCCGTGATGGTGAACCGGTGACGCCGCTCGTCGACGCGTTGATGAAGCGCGCGTTCCACCAGGCCCCGGTGGCCGACGCGAACCAGGCCATCGACGACGTGCGAGCCATGCTGGAGGCGGAATCGGGCGCGGCCGCGTTCAGCTACGAG
>JAACJQ010000348.1 GCA_016879935.1 Archangiaceae bacterium
GCGACGCCCGCCCCGCGCGCCGCGAAGGTGCCCGCCGCGAGAGACGACGAAGACGCGACCGCGCCGCCCGCCCCGCGCGCCGCGCCACGTTCGATGGCCGCGGACGAAGAGGACGAGCCCGATGCTCCAGACGGAGCGCCCCGACGGACCCAGGAGCTGCCGGCTGCCGCGCCCGTGGAGCTGGGTGACCCGCTCCAGTCGATTCCGCCCAGCTTCGGGCCCTCACCATCGAAGCAGCTGAGCGAAGAGCGGCAGGCCCTCTTCGAGCGCGTGCGCGCGAGCCCGATCGACCCCGACGGCTACCGCATGCTGGCCGAGCACTTCGACACCGCGAACGACGCGAACCGTTCGTCGCTCATGCTCGAGCTCGCGCGCGCCCTCGAGGGCGACCCGAACGCCGCGCCCCGCACGCCGAGGCTCATTCTCTCTGCCACCGACCGCGCCGGCCTGCGTCACCCGCTCGTGCGCACCGAAGCGGCCGAGCTCGTCACGTTGACGAGCCCCGCCCTGTGCCGCCTCTTCCCTGCGAAGGGCAGAGACGCTCAGGCGAACGAAGAGTTCTCGCTCGAGAGCGGCAAGGGCGCGAAGGTGGCGGCCGATGCGCTGCTCGCGTCGGTGCGGCTGCTCGGCATGCGCGCGCCCGACGTCTTCGTGAGTGACGAAGCCGGCCCGCCGTTCTCGGCGTTGCAGACGACGCCGCCGCGGCTGGTGGTGAGCCGGCTGTCGGTGAAGAAGCCCATGGCCGACGCCGAGCTGCGCTTCTACGCGGGTCGTGCGCTGTTCACCTTGAGCGCCGAGTTGCTCGCCCTGCGCACCCTCAAGCGTGACCAGCTGCGCGCGGGGCTCGAGGCGGTGGGGCAGATGTTGCGCGGCCAGGCCAGCACCGAGGCGCGCATCATTCGTGAAGCCCTGCCCGCGCGGTCGCACGAGCGCTTGAAGGCGCTGTGGCCGAAGGTGGCGAAGACGCTCGACTTGAGCGCGCTGATGGAGGGCGCGCGGCACAGCGTCAACCGCGCTGGCCTCGTCGTCTGTGGTGGCATCGCGCCCGCCATCGCGTCGCTGCGCGCCAAGAAGGCGCTGCCAGTCGAGGTGACCGAGCTGGTGCGCTTCGCCGCGAGCGAGCGGTACCTGCAGCTGCGCAACCGCCGGCTCGCGAAGAAATAGTCGTCAGAGCTGGCCGAGCCACGCCACCAGGTCTTTGCGCTCGTCGGCGGTGAGCAGCCCGGGCGAGCCGTGACGTTTGCCGCCGCAGGTCTCGTTCGTGAAGCGCTCCTCGAGCGTCTTCGCGCAGCCATCGTGCATCCACGGGCCGCGACCGGCGAGGCCCCGCAGTGACGGCACCTGCAGCATGCCGCCCGTGCCGACGTCCACCGTGCGGTCGTTGGTGAGCTCGGGCCCCGAGTGACAGCCCTCGCAGCCCGCCTTCACGAACGCCGCCTTCCCGCGCACGAGGTCGACGGGCGTCTCACGCGTCGGCGCCTTCGGCACCGGAATCTCCTGCATCATCGCCTCGAGCGAGCGCACCACCTTCAGCTCTGGCGCCGTGCCGCCCATGCGCCGAACGAACGTCTCGTCGAGCACGGCGGCGATGTTCTTCAGGTCTCCGTCCCAGTGGAAGGGCGCCGTCGAGAGCCCGCCCGCGAGCGACTGCGTGCGGCGTTTGCGGCCATCGAGCGTCCACACGTGGCCGTCTTCGAGGCCCTCGGGGTGGCACGACGCGCACGAGATGCCCCCGATGCCTTCGTGAAAGAGGCGCTGGCCCGGCGTCTCGGCCGAGCTCACCGGCAGTGAGATGCGCATGGGGCCCTTGCCGAGCACGAACAAGGCCGGCGGCTCACGGCTGTGCACGACGAGCTCGCCCGTCGGCATGAAGGCGACGCCAATCGGGTTGCCGAGCGGGGCGAGCCGGTCACCGTTCGCGTCGACGGTCACGGTGTCGCTGATGGGCGCGCAGGGCGCTGGCGTGCGACCGCGAATCGTCGAGAGCGGCATGCGCACGAGTTGGGAGTTGCCTGCGTGCACCACCACCAGCTCGGTGCCCGTCGGCGAGAGCGCGGCGTCGAGCGGAAGCACGCCTGGCAGTTGCACCGAGCCCACCACGGCGTTGCCAGAGACGAGCGTCACGGCCGAGCGCACGACGGCGGCGTTGCACGAGGGCACGCTCTGGCCGTTGCCGTAGTACGGCGGCACGGTGCTTTCCGGCGTCGGCGGGGTGGAGCGCACGTCGTCATCGGCCGCGTCCTGGTGAATGACGACCGTCGTGTCGCCGGTCTCGAGGGTTCGGTAGGCGGCGGTCGGCGCCATGGGCCGGCCCGCGACGACGGTGGGGAGCGGAGTGGTCGCGCCATCGACACGGATCACCTGCGGCGAGCGGAACGTCGTCAGCGTGACGCCAGTCGGGTTCACCAACACGTCGCGCAGGTCGGCGTCGAAGCGGCGCACGGTCGTCTCCTGGCCCTGGAGGGTGACGAGCTCTCCCGAGGCGCATGCGACGAGCGTCGCCTGGTGGGCCTCGTCCCACGCGATGCCGCGCGGCTCGGGGCAGACCTGCTTCGTCGAGACGACGGTGAGGGCGCCCGGGTCGATGGTGGCGACGGCTCCAGCGCCGCGGAGCACCACCTGCACCATGCCACCGCGTGGCCAGATGGCTCTCGAGGGCTGGGCGCCTGCCGCCAGTGAGATGGTGCCGCGAACCTTGCGGGTCGAGAGCGAGACGAGGAACACGGCGTCGTGCTCGGGGTCGCTCACCACCGCCTGTCGGCCATCGTCACCCACCAGCACCGTTCCGCCTACCAGCGGGCGGGAAGGGCGTGAGCCCGGGGCGAGGCCCCCTCCACCCGATGCGCCAGGGGCGAGCTCTTCTTCTTCGGGTGCGCACGACACTCCCAGCACGAGCAGCACCACCGCGGCGGTTCGGCGAATCGACATGCCCACTCCCCTTTGGGTTTCGACGTCAGCCAAGATGAGCCGCGGCGGCCCAAAACCGGCCCAGCACGCGATGTGGGCCGATTTCTGACCCCGGTGGATCGAGACCTTCAGTGAACCGGAAAACCCAGGCGCTCGTGGTGCTCCCTGAAGGGGTCCCCGTCGACGACGTGGTGCGCAGAACGCTCGAAGGCGACCGCGCGGCCGAGGGGCTGCTCTACCGCCGTTACGCGCCCATCATGTTGTCGATGGCGACGCGGCTGTTGCACAGCGTGCCGGCGGCCGAAGACGTGGTGCACGACGCCTTCATCATCGCGTTGTCGCGTCTTTCGCAGCTGTCAGACCCCGCGCAATTCCGGGGGTGGCTGTCGACCATCGTGGTGAGCCTGGTGCGGCGTCGCATGCGCCGGGAGCGGCTCTTGCGCTTCGTGGGCTTCGAGCCAGAGGCCGAGAGCACGCTCGACGCGCTGGCCAAGCCGGGAACGAGCGTGGAGGCGCGCGGTGAGCTGGCGCTACTCGAGGTGACGCTGCGCGAGCTGCCCACCAACCTGCGCCTGGCGTGGAGCCTGCGGTACATCGAAGGCGAGAAGCTCGAAGACGTGGCGGCGCTGCTGAACAAGGGCCTGTCGACGACGAAGCGCTACCTGGTTGCGGCCGAGGAGCGAATCGCCCGGCGGGTGGCCATGGAGCCGCCCGAACGAGAAGAAGAGGTGAAGTCATGACGTTACCAAGAGACGTGAAGCGGTTGTTGGACGAGCCCGAGGTGGAGGCATCGGTGGCGCGCACGTGGGTGCGCATCGTGCAGACGCGCTCGGGGTCGCGGCCAGTGGGCCGGCTGGTACTGGTCGCGGCGGCGGTGGCGGCGCTGGTGGGCTGGGGCTTGTTCGCGATGCGTGCGCCTGCGCCTGCGTTCGAACCTGCGGTGGCGCTGAAGTCGGTGGTGGTTCCGCCTGCGGCGACGTCGTCGTCGAACCTCGCGAGCGTGATGATGCAGGGGCGTTCACGTCGGCTCTCCCGGCCTCCCGTGCAGGACTCGGGTTCCGTCGAGGTCGACGTCGTGGCGCAGTTGCTCGAGAGCTCGGTCGAGGCGTTCGTCGAAGGTGATGCGCAGCGCGCGGCGGTGCTGCTCGAAGAGACCGTCACGCATCACGCAGACGATGCGCGCACGACGGAGGCGCTGGTGACGTTGGGCTGGTTGCAGCTCGAGCACCTCAATCAGCCCGAGCAGGCCGTGCGCACGTTGAACATGGCGCTCGAGCGGCACTTGTCGGACGAGCTGTTCGATCGCGCGTGGCCGTTGTTGCAGACGGCGCGGGCGAAGGCGGCGGCGAGGCCGAAGAAGTGACGGGCTCCTGGTGACCTGAGAACCCGGCTGCGGCGAATGTGGCGGAGCGGGAGTCGAACTGGGAAGCCGTGAGACGAAGCCAGAGCCGAGCCTGATGAGCGGCGGCTCCGCGTCACCTGCGAACCCGTGCCGCGGCGAATGTGGCTCGCGGAGGCGGGAGTCGAACTGGGAA
>JAACJQ010000055.1 GCA_016879935.1 Archangiaceae bacterium
CCCTGGGCTTCGTCTCGGCGCGACGGGAGACGCGGGCGAGCAGCTCCTTCGCTTCGGGCGCGTAGGCCGAGTTCGGCGCGTTCTGGAGCAGCGACTTCAGCGCCTGGTCGAGGTTCGTCCAGTCACGCAGGTGGTAGTAGACGCGCGCCATCTTGAAGGTGAGCAGCGGCCACGCGGCGTGCGTGACGGGCAGCTCGTGCCAGGCCTCGGTGATGGCGAGGAAGTTCGTCTTCGACTCGACGACCTCTTCGAGCCTCGCGAGCGCGGCCTTCTTGTCGTCGTCGCTCTGCGCGGAGTCGACGGCCTTGAGCGCGAGCTTGAGCGCTTCTCCGAACTGCTGCGTACCCGCGGCGGCCTTCTCGAGGCCCTCTTCGGCGAGCTTCTTGTCGGCGCCCGACAGCTTGTCGATGAGCGGCGCCAGCGTCTGGTACGCGTCACGCCACGCCTTGAGCTCGACCGACGCCAGGCCCGACTTGAGGCGCGCCTGATCGGCCTGCGGGTGCAGCGGGTTCTCGAACACGAGCTCGGTGAACGCCTTGCGCGCCGTGACGAAGTCGCCCTCTTCGAACGCCAGCACACCAGCGCGATAGAGCGCGTCCTGCCCGGCGGTGCTGTCGGGGAACGTCTTGCGAACGGCGAGGAGCGCTTCGATGCCCTCTTTGCGCGTGCGCGTGTCGGCGACGACGATGGCCTTCTGGAGCGCTTCGTCGGCGGCCGGCACCGACTTCACGTCACGAGGGCCAGTCTTGTCGGGGCCACCCGTGGTTCCAGGCTTCGGACAGGCCGCGAGCAGGGCAACGAAGGAGAGACAGATGAGACGACGCAGCATGGGTTCCACATAGCAAACCGAGGCGGTGGCGAAGCGATTTCCGCCGTGGAAAGCAGGCCACGTGTCAGGCAGCCCGCCGCCCGTTCAGCGCTTGCGCAGACGGCCCAACACCTGCTCGACGTCGCCCTCGTCCTGGTAGGGGCCGAAGCCGAAGCGGAGCCGATCGTCTCGCGCATCGGTGATCACGTTTCGGGTCTGGAGCTCGGCGGACAGGCCCTTCGCGTCACTGGTACGAAAGGTGAGGAACTGCCCGCGCTGTGAATCGGCGACGACGAGCTGCTCGCTGCGAACCAGCGTCGACTCGGAGAGGCCGGCGAGAAACCGCTGCTGCAGTGCATGCGCATGAGCGCGCGCGACTGGCGTGGTGAAGCCGACCGACTGCCTCCAGCGCATGACCGCGTTCAACCGATAGAGCCCTGAGGGGTCGAACGTCGCGCCCATGAACGCTCCGCCGCTGCTCGCGTAGGGCACGCGATCTTTCGACTTCTCCTGCAACGCCCCGAACGCCGCGAACCAGCCCGTGTTGCGTGGCCGAAACGACGTCGACTTCGGCACGTGGAGGAAGCACGCGCCCTCACCCGCCATCGCGTACTTGTAGCCACCCGCGACGTAGAAGCAGCGGTCTTCGATGGCCTTCAGCGACGTCGGCACCGCGCAGAAGCCGTGGTACCCGTCGAGCACCACCATCGCGCTCGCAGGCAGCGCTTTCACGAGCGCATCGACGTCGCGCAGTACCGCGCCTGAGTTGAAGAACACGTGACTGACGAAGACGAGCTGCGCGTCTTTCGAGGCGTCGATGAGCCGCTGCGGAAACGTGTCGAACGGCTCGCTCGGAACTCGCGTGACCTGCACGAGCCCGTCTTCGTTGAGCCGTGAAATCTGCCGCTCGAACGAGTGGAACTCCGAGTCGCTGGTGACGATGCGCGGCTTCTCGGGAAGACACGAGAGCAGGCGCAACACGAACTCGTGGGTGTTGGGCGCGAAGACGAGCGTGGAGGGATCGGACAAACCGAGCTCGCTCGCGACGTGCCGCTGCGCTTCGGGAATGACCTCGCCAAAGACGACGTCCCACTTGTGGTCGAGGTGCCTTGCCGCGTCGAGCCACGCCTGCTGATGCGCGTCGAAGGACACGTCGGGCCACGGGTGATGACTGTGCGCGGCGAAGTGGAGCCGGCCGGGCGCAGCACCGAGCACGCGCGAGAAGTGGGCTTTGAGCGTCATGGGCGGGCGTCATGTACTCCGCGGGCAGACGAGTTTCACAGGAACCCGCGTGCTATCCACCGGCGTCATGCGGCTCTTCGTCGCGGTGCTCCTTCTCTCGGGTACGGCGGGCGCTGCGCCGTTCGTGCTCGAAGGCAACGTTCCTGAAGACGGTGGCGCGTTCTTCACCGTCTCGTTCCCCGTGCCCGTCGGAATCACGGAGCTCGAGGTTCGCCACGACGATCTCTCGAGCGCGAACATTCTCGACTGGGGGCTGCTGGAACCGACGGGAACCTTCCGCGGGTGGGGCGGTGGCAACAGTGAGCCGGCCGTCATCAGCGTTCGCGCAGCGAGCCGCAGCTACCTCGCAGGGCCGATCCCGACCGGCATGTGGCAGGTGCTCATCGGCAAGGCGCAGGTCAGCCAGCGGCCGGCGAAGTACCACCTCGAGATCGACGCCCGCACCAGGGTGTCACTCTCTGCGCAGGATCGGCAGCGCTACACGCCAGCAGCGCCGCTCGAGAGCACCGCCCGCTGGTACTCGGGCGATCTGCACGTGCACTCCATCGAGAGCGGAGACGCGCGACCGGGCCTCGACGAGATCGGCACCTTCGCGCAGACGCGCGGCCTCGACTTCGTCGCGCTGAGCGATCACAACACCAGCTCGCACTACGACTTCATCACCGCGGCGCAGGCGAGACACCCACAGGTGCTCTTCGTTCCCTCGGTGGAGTTCACGACGTACGCAGGCCACCTGAACGCGTTTGGCGCCTCGACCTTCGTGCCGTTCTGGCTGGGCCGCGAAGGCGTGACGCTCAAGCAGGCGCTGCAACAGTTCGATCAACAGGGAGCCATCGCAACCATCAATCACCCCACCCTCGATCTCGGCAGCTTCTGCATCGGGTGCGCGTGGCAGCAGCCGGTGATTCCCGAGCTCACGCGGGCGATCGAGATCGGCGTCGGCGGGTGGGACGAGACGGGTGCGCTCTTCGACGAGTCGGCCATCGCGTACTGGGAGGCGCTCGCAGATCAGGGCGTTCACCTCACCGCCGTCGGAGGTAGCGACGATCACCGCGCGGGCGTTGGGCTCAATCAAACGCAGAGCCCGATCGGCTCGCCGACGACGTTGCTCTACGCGAGCGAGCTCTCGGTGGTTGGCCTGACGCGCGCGCTGAGGGAAGCCCGCTCGGTCGTGAAGCTGCGGGGCCCAGAAGATCCGCTGGTGACGGTGACGACGCTCACCACCCTGCCGCGCGTCGAAGACACACTCGTCGGAACGTCGGCGACGCTGCAGGCGCTGGTGACGGGAGGCAATGGCACGACGCTCGTCTGGGTCGCCAACGGTGCCGCGGTGAAAGAGGTGCAGGTCACGTCTGATCCGTTCACCGACGAGTTCACGCTCGAGGTTCCCGAAGGCCGCTCGGCACGCGCCCGCGCGGAACTGCGAGTGGGCACTGCGCCTCGCACCGTCACGTCGCACGTATGGCTCGCGCCTGATTCTCCACCGGGGCCGCCAATCATCGCGACGAAGCCGGCGGCGACGGGCTGCGCAGGGTGTGCAGCGACTGATGGATCGCTCGTGTTCCTCGCATTGCTGTTGCTGCGGAGGCGCTCATGAACGCGCTGTTGCTCGCGATCGTGCTCGCGCAAGCCGACGTTCCCTCCGACGCCGCAGGAACCTGGGCCGATCCATCGCGCTCCGTCTTCCTGGTGCCGGGCTCGCGCTCGATTCTGTCTGGCTTCAGCCCCGCCTCGCTCGATGGCCTTCAACCAGCCGCCTCCGCCACGCGCTTCGACGGGGTGCTGCTCCGGCTGCCAGCCCATGGATTCTTCGGCCCGTCGACCCTGCCTGCGTCATGGCTCGACGGCGTGCAGGTGAGCAGCGCGGCGGATTCGGCAGAGAACGGCCGCAGCATCGGGCGCTCGGTGACGTTGCTGCCGACGAAGCAGCGCGAAGGGTGGCACGGCACGGCGCGCGTCGACGTGCTGACGACGGGGCTCTCGGTGTCTGGCGTGATTCCCCAGACGAAGACCGAGGTGCTCGCAGCTGCCCGCTTCTTCACCCTTCCTGCCGTCGCCGCATCGTTCCTCAAAGTGCGTGCGCTGCTGGGTGACTGGCAGCTTCGCGTCGCGCAGCCCATCGCCAGTGGCGAACTGAGGCTGCTCGCGCTGGGCGCTGCTGATGACGTCGCACTCACGGTGTCGGGCATTCCCATCTCGGCGCGCATCGTGAGTCAGGTCGCCGATCTGCGGTGGATCTCGGGGGCGCTCGAGCTGGGGCTGACGGGCAGTCACGACTCCATCGCGCTGTCGATTCGTGGAAGCCAGACGAGAAACGACGTGATCGGCGGCGAACAGCAACTCACCGCGCGTGCTGCCTTCAAGCCGATGGTGACGAACGAGATCTCACTTGGCGTCGGCGGCGACGCTTCGCTGCGGCGCGTGGTGCTGAACCGGGCGAGCGAGTCGGCGCTCCCGCCCCTGCCCGGCGTCGATGCGACCAGCGTCACGGCATCGAGTCGTCGCGTGCTGGGCGCTGCGTTCACCGGTGGCGTGTTCGCCGAGGCGCGCGACGCGGTCGGCCCCTTCCGCTGGAGCGCTGGCCTTCGTGGCGATCTCTGGAAGCCGCTCGACGCCGACGTGTTGTTCGCGCTCGACCCGCGGCTCTCGATCGAACGCGACTTCGGCGACGTGTGGACGCTGGGTGGCAGCGCCGGCCTTCGGCATCAAACCGCGACGTGGCTCGTTCCCGTTCCGGTACTCGACACCACCTCGTGGAAGTACGGCCTGCAGCAGGCGGTCATCGGTGACGTCTGGGCGCGCATTCACGCGGCTGCGGCACATCAGCTCGACGTGCGTGCGTTCGGCAGCTCGCTGCGAAAGACGATCGAACTCTCTCCCTTCGACGACACGTTCCTGCCCGAGGTGAACCAGTCGAACGATGACGTCGCCAAACGCATCGGCAGTGGCTTCGCGGCCGGCGGCTCGGTGGCGTGGCGCTTCACACCGTCGGACCGATTCTGGTTGCGCGCGTCGTACAGCCTCGTCGCCTCGTGGCGGACGATCACCATCGCGCGCTTCGCGACGAACGGGCTGCCCGAGCGCGAAGTGCAGGCGTCGGTACCGTGGGCGTTCGATCAGACGCATCTGTTTCAGGGCGCTGCCGGTTGGCGTTTCGGCAATGGGTGGGCGTTGGCGGCGACGGCGACGGTGCAGACGGGCGCGCCGTTGATCGGTGGCCTCTACGGGCAGGAGCAACGTGAAGGCTTCGACCCGATCCGCGAGTCGGCGAAGTGGGTGCCGATCGATCGCGACTCAGTCGGGCGCTCTGGCGCGTGGCTGCGCGTCGACGGGCGCTTCTCGAAGACGTGGAATCCGCAGCCCCTCGAGCTCGCCCTCTTCCTCGACGTGCAGAACTTGTCCGTGTGGGCGCAGCCGACGGGAAGCTCGTACTCGGTCGACGCGATGACCGGCGTCCTCAGCTCACGGCCTGCCTCGTCACCGATCGGGTTCCCGATTCCCGTGCTCGGCGTCGAAGCCCGCCTCTGAGCGCAGGAACGGCAGCACCCACGCGGCGAACTCGTCGCGCCTCGAGAAGATGAAGAAGTGATCTTCCTCCGGGTCAGTGCGAACGGTGAGCCGCGCGCCGGCCTCCCGCAGCGACGACTCGGCGAGGCGAAACCACCTCTCGGTGATGCGATCGTCTTTCAGCCCGTGCATGAGCAGCACCGAGCGATCGCGCCACACCTCGGGCGTTGGATCGACGTCGACCACCGCCGAGATGAGCACCACCGCACGGTACGCGCGGCCATTGCGCTCGATGGTGCGCATCACGCCGCGGCCACCATTCGAGAGGCCTGCGAGCACCACGCGAGCAGAATCGACCGGCAACGAACTGATGGCGTACTGGCGCGAAGCCTCCACCGCCTCGACGCCGCCCGGCTGGTGCCAATTGCCAAACCCAAACCCGGGAGCCACGACGACGAAGCGCAGCTCATCGGCCAGCGCCTTCCACACCCAGAGGTAGCCAGCGAAGTTGCCGCCGCTGCCGTGAAGAAAGATGACGCAGGGCAGCCGCTCACCGGGCGCGTGTGGCGGCACGTAGACGAAACGCTGGCCCGTCGAGGCGGCCGCGTACGCCTCACCCAACTGGGTGGGCAGCGCGGCGAACTGCGGGTCTTCGAGCATCGGGCGATACACGTCGAGAAAGAGCCGACGCACGCGCCCCGCCGACGCGAGGGTCAGGTACGGGTCGGCGAACGCGACGAGGTGCGAGCCGAGCGTGAGCTGATCGATCTCTGGCAGCAACGTCGTGAGCGAGAGCGTGTGGTTCGGAGCCGGCGTCACCGCGAACGCGCCCTCGGGTCCACTGCGTGAGGTCGGTACCGAGAACGCGAGCACGCCGACGCCGAGCACGGTCGCGACGAACGTCACCACCGCCCATCGGCGAGGCAGCAGCGGTGTCGCGACGAAGGTGAGCGCCGCGAGGCCGAACAAATGACCGCGCCACGTCGCCGCGACGAGCACCAGCAGCAGCGCCAGCGCGCCGGGAAGCCCCATCACCAGCACCCACGCGAAGCGCAGCAGCCGCACGCGCGGAGTGTCGTGAATCCGCTCCGTGAGGTCGAGGGGAAGCGGCTACGGTCGCCGCATGTCGTCACTCGCCGAGATGATTCCCCCCGCGTGGAGAGACGCGCTGGCCGCTGCAGCTTCCGCCGAGACGTTCACGGCGCTCGACGCGTTCCTCACCACCGAGTTCGCGACCGCGACCGTGTTTCCACCGAAGGAGCAGCTCTTCGCCGCGCTCGCACGAACGCCGCCCTCGGCCATCAAGGCCGTGATCCTCGGACAGGACCCGTACCCGAAGAAGGGTCACGCCAACGGGCTCGCGTTCTCGGTCAGCCCCGGCGTGAAGCCGCCCGGCTCGCTGCGCAACGTCTTCAAGGGGCTCACCATCGACGTCGGCATTCCCGCTCCGACGACGGCCGACCTCTCGGTCTGGGCCGATCGCGGCGTGCTGCTGCTCAACACCATTCTCACCGTGCGCGAAGGCGAGGCGAACTCGCACAAGAAGAAGGGCTGGGAGCCGTTCACCGAAGCGGTGCTCCGCCACGTCGCCAGCCTGCCTGGGCCGATCGTCTTCTTCTGCTTCGGCAAGCCCGCCGAGGCGATGGTCGCCAAACACGTCGACGCCACCAGGCATCACGTGCTGGTGACGCCGCACCCGTCGCCGCTGAACAAGTTCGCGTTCGTCGACGCCGTCACGAAGGACAAACCCTTCACGAAGGCGAACGAGCTGCTGGTCGCCGCCGGGCGTGGGCCGATCGACTGGGCCCTGCCCTGACCTTCAGCAGATGCGCGGCAGCTGCTCTCCGGCGAGCCAGTCGAGAATGCGGCTGCCGCCGAACGAGGTCTCGAGCTGCACGAAGCCGTTCTCGTCTTCGATGACGGTGCCGACGCGCGCCGAGTCTCTGCCGAGCGGGTGTGCCTTCATCGCGGCCAGCACCTTGTCGGCGTCGTGCGGCGCGACGATGGCCAGGAGCTTGCCCTCGTTCGCCACGTAGAGCGGGTCGATGCCGAGCAGCTCACACGCGGCGGCCACCTGAGGCTTGACGGGAATCGCCCGCTCCTCGAGCTTGAAGCCGACGCCCGACTGCCAGGCGATCTCGTTCAGCGTCGTCGCGAGCCCGCCGCGCGTCGGGTCGCGCAGCACGTGAATGTCTGGGCACACCGTCACCATGTCGGCGACCAGCGTATGCAGCGACGCCGAGTCCGACTCGATGGTCGTCTCGAACGAGAGCCCTTCACGCTGCGAGAGAATCGCCACGCCGTGATCGCCCATCGAGCCGCTCACCAACACCACGTCGCCCGGCTTCGCGCGATCGCCGCTCGGAGCCGTGACGCCCACGGGAATCACGCCCACGCCAGTCGTGGTGATGAAGACCCCGTCTCCTTTGCCGCGCTCGACCACCTTCGTGTCTCCCGTCACGATCGGCACGCCGGCCTGCATCGCCGCCTTCGCCATCGCGTCGACGACGCGCTTCAGATCAGCGAGCGGAAAGCCTTCTTCGAGAATGAACGCCGACGACAGATAGAGCGGCCGAGCGCCCGCCATCGCGATGTCGTTGATGGTGCCGTGCACGGCGAGCGAGCCGATGTTTCCGCCAGCGAAGAAGATCGGCGACACCACGTAACCATCGGTCGTCATCACCAGCTTGCCGACAGGAGGCTCGACGACGGCCTGATCGTTACGCTGCGCGAGGTAGCGATTGTCGAACGCCGCTGCGAACAGCTGCTCCACCAACTGCGCCATCACCTTGCCGCCGGTGCCGTGGGTCAGCTCGACGCGGCCCGTGAGATCGAGCTTCTTCGGGAATGGGTTTCGGGTGCGCATCAGGCGGTCCTCCGCTCGGGCTCGGGCGTCGGTGACGTGCGGTGGCGCCCATAGAGGTAGTACGCGGCACAGCTGCCCTCGGGAGACACCATGCAGCTGCCGATGGGTGACTCGGGCGTGCACGCGGTCGCGAAGATCTTGCAGTCGGTCGGCTTCTTGAGGCCCTTGAGAATGTCTCCGCACGCGCAGGCCTTGTGATCGGCGACCGCCTCGTACGGCATCGTGAAGCGCGCCTCGGCGTCCCACTTCGCGAACTCGGGCCGGAGCTTCAACGCGCTCGCCTGCAACGTGCCCAGCCCGCGCCACTCGAACGACGGGCGAAGCTCCATCGTCTCTTCGGTGAGACGCTGGGCCTTCAGGTTGCCGACGCTGTTCACTGCGCGCGAGTACTGGTTCTCGACCTCGTGGCGGCCGTCGTTCAGCTGCCGAACGATCATGAGAATCGACTGGAGCAGATCGAGCGGTTCGAAGCCCGACACCGCGATCGGCTTCTTCCAGTCACGGGCGAAGCGGTCGTACGGCTGGGTGCCGATGATGGTGCTGACGTGGCCCGGCCCGACGAAGCCGTCGACGCGAATGCGGCCTTCCTGCGCTTCGGGGCTGCCGAGAATCGCCTCGATCGCGCTCGGCGTGAGCACGTGGTTCACGAACACGGTGAAGTTCTCGAGCCCCTCGGCCTGCGCGGTCTTCACCGCGAGCGCGGTGGGCGGCGTCGTCGTCTCGAAGCCGATGGCGAAGAACACGACCTGCTTGTCGGGGTTGGCCCGCGCGAGCTTGAGCGCGTCGTTCGCGCCGAAGACCATCTTCACGTTGGCGCCCTGCGCACGGGCACGCATCAGGCTGACGCGGTCCTTCCCGGGCACGCGCATCATGTCGCCGTACGCGCAGAGCATGACGTTCGGCTGGCGCGCGAGCGCGATGGCCTGATCGAGACGCCCGATGGGCAGCACACAGACGGGGCAGCCGGGGCCGTGAATCATCTCGACGTTCTTCGGCAACAGCTCGATGAGCCCGTAGCGGCAGAGCGAGTGCGTGTGCCCGCCACAGAACTCCATGATCTTGTACTCGCGGTCGGCGCTCGCCTCGGCGGCGATCTGCGCGGCCACCTGTCGTGCGACCGAGCCGTCGCGGAACTCTTCGATGAAGCGCATGAACGGCTCCTTCAGGCAGTGGCGGGAGTGGGCTGGCCTTCCTGGCGCAGCAGGGCGAGCGTCTTCTCGGCTTCGATCGGGTCCATCTTCGTGAGCGCGTAGCCGACGTGAATGATGACGAAGTCACCGACCTTCACGTCGTCGAGCAGGCCGAGGTTCACCTTCTGGCGAACGCCGCCAAGGTCGACCGTGCACAGGTCGGGGCCGTCGAGCTGCAGCACCTTCGCGGGGAGCGCGAGACACATCGTTCATTCCTCCATGGCCAGCGCGGCGACCCACGCCTGCCCGAGTGAGAGGCCACCGTCGTTCGACGGCACCTGACGAGACAGCAGCGGCTTGATGCCGCGCGCCTTGAAGCCCGTGATGAGCAGCTCGGCGAGCGTCTGATTCATGAGGCAGCCACCGCTGAGCGCGATGACGTCGTCGATCACGAACGGCGCCGCCCAGTCGATGAGCGCCGACGCGAGCGTGCCGTGAAAGACGTTGGCGCCGTCGATGGCTGAGCGGCCGACGAGCGCGTCGAGCAGCGGGAGCAGGCTGAGCACACCGTCGGTGACCCGCCACGCCCCCCGCAGCACCTCGGGCTTCGTCACCAGCGACTCGAGCATCATCGGCGCTTCACCCTCGTAGGTCGCGATGGGCTTCACGCCGAGCAGCCCGCACGCGGCGTCGAAGAGCCGGCCACACGAGCTCGTCTCGGGCGCGTTCAGCTGCTTCTCGAGCAACTGCCGCACCGCCGCCGCAGGGCCGAGCGCCGCGAAGCGATCGACGATGGTCTCACCACGCCCGAGCCGATGGAGCGCAGCGGCCGCCATGCGCCACGGCTCTCGCGCCGCGCGATCGCCGCCAGGTTGCTGCAGTGTCGACAGGTGCCCCAACCTCGTGAAGCGCGCGCCGTTGAGCAGGAGCAGCTCGCCGCCCCACGAACCGCCGTCGGTGCCCAGGCCGAACCCGTCGAGCGCGAGGCCCAGGGTCGGCGCCGTTCGACCATGCTCGGCGAGCACTGCTGCGACGTGTGCGTGGTGGTGCTGCACCGCGACCTCGGGCAACCCGAGCGACTGCGCGAGGCGCGTCGAGAGGAAGTCGGGGTGGAGGTCGTGCGCCACCACCTGCGGCTCGACCTCGAGCGTCCTGGTGAGGTGCGCGATCGTCTCTTCGAGGAACCGGTAGGTGGCGGCGTCGTCGAGGTCGCCGATGTGCTGCGAGACGAACGCTTCACGCCCGCGCGTGAGGCAGGCCGTCGTCTTGAGGTGGGCTCCGAGGGCGAGCACGGGAGCGGTCGTTCGCGGCAAGGCCACCGGCCCGGGCACGTAGCCACGCGCGCGCCGCATCAGCGTCGGCGTGCCGTCGATGACCCGCGCCACCGAGTCGTCGTTGCGCACCAGAATCTCGCGATCGTGCGTCACCATCACGTCGGCGATGGTGCGCAGCCTGCGGCGCGCGTCTTCGTCGGTGATCACGAGCGGCTCGCCCCCGGGGTTCGCCGAGGTCGTGACGAGACAGAAGTCGAGTGGCTGCTCGAGCCACGCCGTGCCCGTCGGGCGTCCCGCGGCCTCGTGAAAGAGCAGCAGATGGAGCGGCGACGTCGGCAGCATCACGCCCAGCCACGCGAGGTCTGGCGCGATCGCCTCGGCCAGGCCGGCGTCGAGCCGCTTGCGCGCGAGCACGATGGGCCGCTGCCATGACGAGACGAGCGTCGCCTCGGCCACTGGCAGCTCGACGATCTGCCGCGCCGACGAGAGCGACGAGACCATCACCGCGAAGGGCTTGGCGTCGCGCTGCTTGCGCTCCCGCAGCGCCTTCACCGCGTCGACGTTGCGCGCGTCACACAGCAGCTGAAAGCCGCCCAGGCCCTTGAGCGCGACGATCGCTCCACGCCTGAGCGCGGCGACGATCTCGGCCAGCGGCATCGACAACTTCGGGCCACAGGCCGGGCACGCGAGCGGCTGGGCGTGAAAGCGGCGATCGTTCGGGTCGCCGTATTCCCTCGCGCAGTCGGCACAGAGCGGGAACGACGCCATCGAGGTCTGCGGCCGGTCGTACGGGAGCGAACGGGTGATGGTGTAGCGCGGCCCACAGTGCGTGCAGGTCGTGAAGGGGTAGCGAAAGCGCCGCTCGCGCGGGTCGCAGATCTCGGCGATGCAGGCCGCGCAGAGGCCGGCGTCTGGGCCGATCGCTGCCGAGGCCCTTCCTTCGTGCTGCGAGGCATCGATGACGAAGCCCTGCTCGTCCTTCAGCGCCCGCGGCTCGACCTCGACCGCGTCGATGCGCGCGAGCGGCGGCGCCTGGGTCTTGAGCAGCGACGGCAGCACCGTGGCCGTCGAACCCTGCACCTCCATCACCACGCCCTGCTCGTCGTTGCGCACCCAGCCCGAGAGCCCCTGCTCCATGGCGAGCCGATAGACGAAGGGACGAAAGCCGACGCCCTGCACGAGCCCGCGCACGCGAATGCGAAGCCTCGTGGAGGGGAGCACGCTCACGCGGGCCGCGCCTCTCTGCTGGGTGGCGTCTTGACCGACGGCGTCTGCCGCGCCGAAGCATCGAGCCACGCGAGCCACGCGTCGAAGCCGGCGCCGCTCCGCGCCGACACCTTCAGCAGCGCCGCCTTCGGGTTCACTCGCTTCACGTTCTTCTCGAGCGCAGGCAGATCGAACCCGAGCGCGTCGACGAGGTCGATCTTGTTCACCAACACGAGGTCGGCGACCGCGAACATGTCGGGGTACTTGAGCGGCTTCTCTTCTCCCTCGGTCACCGAGGCGATGACGACCTTCTTGCCTTCGCCGAGATCGAAGCCCGCCGGGCACACCAGGTTGCCGACGTTCTCGATGAAGAGCGTGCCGCCCACCGGGGCCGGCTGCTTCGCGAGGGCTCGCATGATCATCTCGGCGTCGAGGTGGCACCCCTTGCCGGTGTTCACCTGCACCGCGGGCACGCCCGTCGCGCGAATGCGATCGGCGTCGAGGGTGGTCTGCTGATCGCCCTCGATGACCGCCAGCTTCTGCCCGCGGCCCTTCAGCGCTTCGAGCGTACGCACCAGCAGCGTCGTCTTGCCGCTGCCGGGGCTCGACATGAGGTTCACGACGAAGGTGTTCTCGGCGGCGAAGCGCACGCGGTTGAGCTCGGCGGCGCGATCGTTCTTCGCCATCACGTCCTGCTCGACCGCGATGCGGCGCACCTCGGCGTCGTGCTGGTGGGGTGGCGTGTGATCGTGCGTCGTCATCACCCCGTGCGCCGGGTGCGGCTCGCCGCCGCCTTCATGGGTGTGCCGAACCACGCGCCCGTCGGGCAGCAGGTGCTCGTGTTCGTCGCTCGCGTGGGAGTGCGCGTGGGCATGATCGCCGTGGCGATGCTGAATCACGCTGCCATCGGCGAGCACGTGCACGTGCTCTCCTTCACCCTCGACCGAGATGCTCGCCTCGTCGCCACACCCGCACGTTCCACACATCACGACACCTCCAGCTCGGTGACCCTGAACTCTTCGCCGCCGGTGATGAGCAGCTGGCCGCTGCCACACGAGGGGCACAGCGCGACCCGCGACTCGACCTGCACGTCAGCGCCACAGCCCGCGCAGAACGCCGAGCCGGGCGTGCGTTCGATCTGGAGCAGCGCGCCCTCGGCAATCGTGCCGCGCGCCGCCGACTCGAACCCGAACGACAACGCCTCGGGCTCGACGTTCGCGAGCGCTCCGATACGAAGGAACACGGCCTTCACGCAGCCGGCGTGATTGGCCCGCGCCTGCTCGCGGACGATGTCGACGATGCTCTGGGCCAGGGCCACCTCGTGCATCTCACGTCTCCCGCAAGAGCACGCTGAACTCGACGCAGGGGTCCAACGTCGAGACCACCCACCGTGCCCACAGCGCCGCAAGGTGCACATCGGGTGCCGTCAGCCCCAACAGCGCCTCACGCACTGCGCCTTCGGGGTGAAAGGTCCACTCCGTGGGCGCAACCACCCGCCACGCAACGATCTGACCTTGCTCAATGTCGACCGCGTGAAGCACCGGGCCACGTGAGGTGGCCGCCACCCCGAAACCTTGACCCCGCGCCTTGGCATTGGAGGCCGTTCGAGGCCGGGTCTGCAGATTCTGCGCGAAATGATGGAGCGCCTCGGCCGCCGCGCAAGTCTCGACGTACCGCGCGACCAGCCGCGCGCCGAC
>JAACJQ010000349.1 GCA_016879935.1 Archangiaceae bacterium
GGGGAACACCACCAGGCCGGCGTCACGACCCGACGCGAGCATGATGCGGTAGTTGATCGTGCCAGCCGTCGAGCCACCACGGTTGAAGTACTGCAGGCGAACCGAGTCGACCGAGTCAGGGCCGCTGGTGGCGACGCCGGTGATGTTGGTCGAGACGAGATCGACGCCGCCCGTGATCGCGTAGGGCAGCACGGCGATGTTGTTGGCCTCGGAGACTTCGGCGACTGCGTTCTGGGTGTCGAGCTCGACGATGACGTAGTAGTCGCCGGCAGGCGGAGGGCTGGAGGTCGTCACGACCGTGCTGAAGTCCTGCGAGCCCTGGGGCGAGAGCGAGTTTCCAGACGTCTCGGGGTCGAGCGGAATGTCGTTCGCTCCGGTGCCACCGTCGGCCAGACCGGGGCCACCATCGGAGGGATCACGGAAGGGGTCGGGCGAGAGGAACGCTCGCCAGGCCCAGTTGTTGGCAGGCGAGCGGCTGTAGTTGGCCGCGCGCACGGTGACCGTCATCGAGAGATCGTTCGAAGGCTGAATCGTCTGGAAGTTCGAGACCCGAACCGACGAGGCGATCAGATCGGGGCTGAGCGGTGGCTCGGTCGAGATCAGCACGTCGGAGGTGTACTGGCTGCCGCAGCGCGCGGTGTTCGAGGTGGAGCCGCAGCAGCTGGCCTGCGCGGTCGGCAGACAGCCCGTGCCCAGCACGGCGTAGCCAAGGGTGCCGGCCTGGTAGCCCGCCATGAACGAAGCGGTGCCCGTGATCGGCCCGTAGTGAATGGAGAAGTTACCGCTGGGCTCGAGGGCGATCTGGAAGGTGGCAGTCCACGCGGGGTTGCTGAAGCTGAAGTCTTCGAGGTTCACCCACTCGACCGTTACCTTCGCGGGCGTGCTCAGCACCCGAATCTGGGTGTTGGCGCCGATCTGAGCGTCGTCCCAGACGGCAGAGATGTGGTTCTGAACGGGGCTCGAGGCCGTGGGGAGCGGGTTGATGCTCGTGTAGGTCGTGCAGCTCGTCGCCGTCGCCGAGCAGGCCGTGGGCAGCGAGAGCAGGATCTGCCCGTTCACGTGGACGTAGACGGTCTGGTACGTGGTGCCGTTGTAGGGGAAGCCGAACGGGAGGGTCACCGCGGCGAACCCTTCGTCGGTGCTTCCGAAGGTGAGCGCGGAGGCGCCGACGAGCGACGCGTAGGGCGTGGTCGTTCGCGTGAAGGGAGGAATCTGCGCCCAGGCCTGAGCGGACACGACCATCACGGCGAGCACTGCCAGTCGAACGTTCTTCACACCGATTCTCCCGAAAACTGAAAAGCAGCGCGGGCCCTTACCACGGCCCGCGCGAGCATCCGGCCGAAACCGCGAACCTCAACTCAGAGGCACGCGACCTTGTAGTTCACCGTCATCGTCTTGCCCGGCTCGGGCACGTACAGCGGCTCGAAGATGATCGAGTTCGTCGCAGCGTCGTAGCGCCACACACGCGCGCCACGGGCGTCGGTCTGCGGCAGGTTCATGCCGTCGATCTCGACGGTGATGACGTTGCCGTTGCCGAGGTCAGGCGTACCGGTGAGGAAGAAGTTCGTGCGGAAGCCGAAGGCGTTCTTGCCGACGTTCTCGAGTGCGGTCGACCAGTTCGGCGTGCAGATCTCTTCGCGCACGCCGTTGGTCTGCGAGACGAGCTGCACGTGCTTTCCGTCGTCTCCGTTGCCGTCGTAGACGCAGTTGCCGGGCGACGAAGGCAGGAACGGGCCGACGACGTTGTAGGTGAACGAACCGGGCCGCTGCACACCCTTAATGTTGAGCATCTGGTTCAGGTAGAACGAGACGGGCTGGTTGGCCTGATCCTGCGCGTCGGTGACGCACACGACGGCGAGCACGGCGTCGGGGCGGAGCAGACCGCCGTTCTTGGCCGGGTCGGTGATCTTCGGCGCCGTGAGGGCGCGCACGGCGGGCGCCATGCACGTCTCGATGGCCGAGCCGTTCGTTCCCACGTTCACGGTCGCCGCGAACTGCATCTCGAGGCTCGGCGTGGTGGGCGTGAAGATCTTGGTGCCAGGCCACGGCGCGGGCGAGGGCTTCAGATCGCCAGTCGCGCAGGCAGGGCACGAGCCTTCGTCATCAGCGTCGGTGGTGGTGATGCCGATCTGGAAGTCGACCTGGCTCGTCGTCGCGAACTTGATGAACGAGTTGAAGTTCTGGCCGAGCTGCATCTGCTTGTCGGACATCGAGCACGAGTCGTCGACCACGAGGAGGATGTCGGCCTTGGGGCGCGAGTCCTGGCGGAATGTGTCGGTGTTGCTGCCGTCCATGTCGCCCTTGCCCTGCAGCGTCACGAGGTAGTCGACCTGCTGGTTCGCCTGAACGACCTGAATTCGGTACGCGCCAGTGTCGGCGCCGATGTCGAGCGGGCGGTAACGCAGCTGGAAGGTGACCGGCGTGCCGCCCTGGTTGAGGCAGGGCCCGCTGGAGCCGCCGACGGTGCAGGTCGGGAGACCCGTCGTCACCGGAGCCGCCGCGACGCTGAACTCGTCACAACGACCCGGGCCTGCGCAGCCGGGCGAGCCGCCCGGAACGCCTGCCGCCGAGATGAGACCGGCGCCGACCCAACGAACGGCCTGAGGACACGCGTTGTAGAGCTGGAAGCTGCGCGCCGGAGAGTTGCAGCCCGACTTCACGGTGCCGAAGTCGAGGGTGCTGGGCGAGATGACGAGGCAGCTCGGAGCGAGGGTGGCGGTGACCTGCACCCTGCCCTGCGGCCGCATCGGGTCGGAGACGTTGAACGACACGGCGCCCGTCACGTTCGTCGGGTTCGCAGGCAGCATGCCCTGCGGCCACGCGCGGGTGATGACGTTCATGCACTCCTGCGGCGCGAGCTCCTTCTCGGCCACCGAGCCTGCGGGCAGCGAGAACATGGCGTCGGACCCCGCCTCGAGGTCGAGGTTCGTGACGAGGCAGATGTCGCCCGTCTGGGTCGCCGGCGCGAGGTTGCAGATCTGGAACGAGAGGTCTTTGTTGTTCGGCGGCGTGACGACGCCGTAGGCGAGGTTGAGCGGCGTGACCGAGTAGTTGCAGGGCGGCAGCATGACCGGCCGCGCGCTGACGGTGATCGTCACCTCGGGCTCGTCGGGGTCGTTCGAGAAGAACGTGACGTCCCACTCCTTGCTGCCCGAAGGGCCCACGTCGAGGTTCGCCGGCGTGATGCGAATCGGCACGTCGAGCGAGGCGCGAGCACCCGACGCCTCGATGCCGATCGCCGGGTCGTAGAGGCCCATGCCCGTGAGAGGCAGATCGTCGGTGCAGGTGTTCGTCATCGTGTTGAACGTGCCGACGCAGATCTCGGCTGCCGTCGACTGCGGGTTCTTCGGGGTGACGCGCCAGTAGGGCTTGCCGGCGCCGTTCGCGCCGAGCTTGAGGTTCGCGGCCGGGTCGGGCGTGGCCGGGCGGGTGCCCACGTTGCGCACCGTGATGCGGCGGGTGGCGAACGAGTTCGAGCCGCTGAAGAAGGCGATGCGGCCGAAGTTCAGGCTGCCAGCAGGGAGCACGTCGATGTCAGGGCCGCCACCGAAGCCACGAAGCGAGACGCTGACGGAGTTCTGCGCGGTGATGTCGGGGTTGCCGACCAGCGAGCCCTGGCGAGGGCCGAGCACGGTGGGCTTGAACGCGACGGTCGCCTTCGCGGTGCCGGGGATGATGTTGTTCGTCATGGCGTCGCGAGTCGCCTTGGGGACGGTGAGCTTCGTGAGGTCGCCGGTGTTGGCCGCGTTGACCTTGTAGATGTTGCTGGGGTTCGAGCCCTCGCGGGTCGCGAGGTTCGAGATGGTCACGTCGCGGAACGACTGGTTCATGAACGTGACGTCCTGCGTGACCTGAAGGCCGGGCTGCACGTAGCCGAAGTTCACGGTGCCGGGCATCCACGAGAGGACCTGATCGACGCCAGTGCCGACGAGGCGAATGCTCTTGTCGGGGCAACCGTCGGCCGCACGAATGCGAACGGTGGCGAAGTAGTCGCGCACTTCGGTGGGCGAGAACTCGATGGTGACGTTCTTCTCGCGGCCGGGCGCGATCGTGAACTCGCCGCGGGGCGAGTCAGCGGTGAAGGCAAACACGTTGTCGCCAGCCGACGACATGATCGCGTCGACGCGGGGGAGCGACTCGATGGGGCGCGGGTTCTTCAGGGTCTGCGTGTACGAGAACTTGTCGCCACGAGCGACGGCGCCGAAGTCGATGCGATCGGGCAGATCACACTCGCCGCGAATGGCCTTGCCGCGGAAGGTGAAGTCGACGCTGTCTTTGGTCGAGTTGCTGGTCTTGAAGAACAGCTTCACCTCGTGATCGACCGACGTGCGCGTGTCGTTGGGAGGCTCGAAGAAGGCGTCGAGCTGAAGGGTGTCACCGCGAGGGATCAGAACCTTCTCGTAGGTGATGCCGAACACCGGGTTGGCCTCGGTGACGTCCGTGCCGAGCTGCACGGCGGGACCGTCGCCGTTCTTCTGCCATGACTCGATCCGGAGCGGGCCGCTGCCGACGTTGGTGATGGAGATCTTCGCCGTCACCCGCTTGCCCATTGGAACCGTGCCGAAGTCGAGCGCGTCAGCTTCGACGTTCACTCCGTCGCTCTCGACGAGGAGACGCGGCTCACCGCGGGTCGGGCCAGTGCCGCCGCCGTCGGGGCAACGGCAGCCAGCCACCGACAACGCAACTGTGAACACTGCCATGCAAAGTGGCTTGAACGTCTGCTTCGTCATGAAGAGTCTCCGTTTCAAACTGATCGTCTCTGCTCGTCTGCGTTCGACAAACGCCCGGCACGCGTTCGTCAAAGCCCTGTGATTTCCAAGGCTATTGGCACAATGCCGCTCTGCTGGTCAACCCTCACCCCGGTTGTCGTCCGACAGCCGCGCCGGGTTCCCTACACGAAGTGTGTTCGTTCTTTCCGTTCACCATCGGAGGGAATGACGCCGTGCGCCATCCATTCGGGGTGAGCGGCGGGCTGGGTGGAGGGCTATCAGGCGGACATGACTGAGGCCGAGGGGTCTGCGGAGCGTCAGTACACGACGCGGCGGGACCAAGCGCGGGTGACGTTGGAGGCGCTGGATCGGCGAAGTGCGCTGCTGGCGAACCTGCGCACCTTCGCCTTCGTGGCCTTCCTGGTGCTGTTGGGGTTGGTGATCTTCGACAAGTTGCCCCGGGTCGCGCTCCTCGGGTCGTTCGGCAGCCTGGCGGCCTACGTGGTGTTGGCGGTCGTTCACGCGCGGGTCATCGGCCAGGAGTCGCGTGAGAAGGTGCGCAAGTCGCTCAACGAGCGCGGGCTCGAGCGGCTCGGTGGTGGCTGGCACAAGTTCCCAGAGAAGGGTGCGGCCCATCTGCCCGACGGCCACCTCTACGCGACAGACCTCGACCTGCTGGGCCAGGGCAGTCTGTTTCAACGGCTCGACGACACCGGCACGAAGGCAGGTGAGGCGCAGCTGGCGAGGTGGTTGCTGACGGCGGCTCCAACGGCGAGCGAGGTGCGTGAGCGTCAGGGCGCGGTGAAGGAGCTGCTGCACCAGCTCGACTTCCGCCAGGCGCTGGTCATCGAGGCGCGGCTCGCAGGCCAGGACAAGGCCGACCCGTCACGCTTCATCGCCTGGACCGAGGCTCCGTCGTTTCTCGGCTCGATTCGCTGGGCGTGGGTCGTGGCGCACCTCTTTCCCGTGTTCACGCTTGGTGCGGGGCTGTCGGCGGCGTTCTTCGACACGAGCGCCCTGCCCTTCTGGATCGGCACCGCCATTCAGCTCGGCGTGGTGCGGCTGACGCAGACGCCGATCAACCGCATGTGGACGGCGCTCACCTCGGGCGATCAGGGCTTCGTGCGCTTCGAAGAGACGTTCGCGGCGATCGACAGGCAGACGTTCACGCACCCGAGGCTGGTCGCGCTGAAGGCCGGCGTGCAGGGCGGCGGGCCCACGGTCTCGGAGCGGCTCGCGAAGTTCGCGCGGCTGATGGGCTTCGCCGAGCTGAAGAACTCGGGCCAGATGCACCCGGTCATCAACGTGCTGACGCTGTGGGATCTGCACGTGCTCTTCCGCGTCGAGGCGTGGCGGGCCGAGCACGGCCGCGGCGTTCGTGGCTGGTTCGACGCGCTCGCGCAGCTCGAGGCGCTCTCGGCCTTCGCGGGTTACGCGTTCGAGCGGCCCGACGACGTGTTCCCCGAGGTGCTCGACGACGGCTTCGTGCTCGAGGCCAGGGGGCTGGGGCACCCGCTGCTCGACAAGCCCGTTCGCAACGACGTCACCCTCTCGGGCCCCGGTCAGGCGTTGATCATCACCGGCTCGAACATGTCGGGGAAGACGACGCTGATGCGTACGATGGGCCTCTCGACGGTGATGGCGCTGGCAGGGCTTCCGGTCACGGCGTCGGCGTTTCGTGTGGGCCGAACGCAGGTGCTGACCTCGATGCGGGTGAAAGACTCGCTCGAGCGTGGAGTCTCGTATTTCTACGCCGAGGTGCAGCGCATCAAGCTGCTGCTCGACACCTCGCGCGCGAACCCGAACGCGTGTCTGTTCCTCCTCGACGAGCTCTTCATGGGCACCAACGCGAAGGAACGCACGCTCGCCTCCAAGCACCTCTTGCGGGAGCTGCTCTCGCTCGGAGCCGCGGGCGCCGTGACGACGCACGATCTCGCGCTCTGTGAGCTCGAGCAGGAGCTCACCGGCAAGACGCGCAACGTTCACTTCCGCGATCTGATCGTCGAGGGTGAGATGACGTTCGACTACACCCTGCGCCCCGGCATCGTGACGACGACGAACGCGCTCGAGGTGCTGCGGCGCGCGGGTGTGGTGGTCACGTCGTAGTCGTCGAGGGGCGCACCGGCGGGCTGCGGCTGGGCTCGATGATCGGCTCCCGCGGCTCGATGCGCACCAGCTGCACGCGGGGCCCATCGACCTTCACGACGTGAATCTTGAAGGGCTCGTGCGTCCACGCGTCGCCCATGACGGGCACGCGGCCGAGCTTCGCCATGAGGTAGCCGGCGATCGTCGTCACCTGCGACTTGTCGACGTCGAACTCGATCTCGAGCGTGTGCTCCAGGTCGTCGAGCTGGGCGGTGCCGGGCAGCTCGAGCTTGCCGCCGGGGAGCGCCTTCACCGGCTCCACCTTGCGGCCGAGCTCGGCGATGTTGCCCACGAGCTCGGCGACGACGTCGGCGATGGTGACGATGCCCGAGGTGCCGCCGTGTTCGTCGACGACGATGGCGATCTGCTTGTTGCGGCGCTTGAACTCGCTCAGCAGCTGCTCGAGCGTGATCGCCTCGGGAACGAAGAGCACCGGCCGCTGCACCTGCGCGATGGTGGTGAGCTCTTTCTTCGTGAGGAGGAAGAGCAGCTCCTTCACGTTGACGAGGCCTTCGACGCGATCGAGCGAGCCGCGAATGACGGGCATCCACGTGTGGCCCGACTGCTGCGCGACGGCGAGGTTCTCGTCGAGGGTGAGCTCGAGATCGAGACAACGCATCTGTGAGCGAGGCACCAGCACCTGCCGCGCGGTCTTCTCGACCATCGACAACGCGCGCTCGAGCAGCTCTGCCCGTGAGGCATCGATGGAGCCTGCTTCGGCAGAAGAGGAGAAGATCAACTTGAGCTCTTCTTCGCCAAGCGCTTCGCCGTGCTCGTCTCCGCTGGCCGAGCCGAGGCCAAGCAGCTTGAGGACGACCCTGGTGCCCATGTTAAGGACCCAGATGAGCGGAAACGCGATCGCATGGAACGCCAGCATCGGCCACGAGAGCGTGAGCGCGGTGCGTTCTGCGTTCGCGATGGCCATCGTCTTGGGCACCTGCTCGCCGACGACGATGTGCAGGAAGGTGATGATCGAGAACGCGATGACGACGCCGATGGTCTTCGCGATCGCCTGCGCCGCCTCGGTCTGCGGGGCCATGCGCAACACGACTGGCTCGATGAAGTGAGAGAACGCGGGCTCACCCACCCAGCCGAGCGCGAGTGACGCGAGCGTGATGCCGACCTGCGAGGCCGACAGCCAGGTGTCGAGGTTCTTGCGCATCGCGAGGGCCGCCGAGGCGCCCGCTTTGCCCTGCTCGGCCAACGCCTCGAGCTGCGTCGGGCGCACCTTGACGAGGGCGAACTCGATCGCGACGAAGAACGCGTTCGCCAGCACGAGGGCCAGCGCGCCGACGAGGGCCCAGACCTCCATCAGCGAAGGGCCTCGAACTCGGCCTGCCCCTTGAGGGAGTCGAACATCGGGTCGGTGCGCAGCCAGCCCTGCACCTTCTCTTTGTCGGCAGCGACGGCGCGAACGAGCAGCGCGATCGAATCGGCCGGCCGGCCCCAGAGCGCGAACAGCGCGGCCTGGTTGTAGATGAGCAGCACGTCGTCTTTGTTGAGCTCGGCGGCCTTGTCGTAGGCGCGCTCGGCCTCTGCGTAGAAGCCCTTCTGGGCGAAGCAGATGCCGAGATCGAGCCAGGCCTCGAAGTTCTTCGCGTCGAGCCGGGTGACTTCCTTGAGGAAGGTGATCGCGCTGCGGTAGTCGCCCTCGTCCATCATGAGCGCGGCGAGCTCGTGCTTCGGGAACGGGTCGGCCGCGTCGAGCTCGATGGCGACGCGCAGCTCTTTCTTGGCGTCTTCGATGCGACCGGCGTCGGCGTGTGCGAGGCCGAGGTTCAGGTGCGCGTCGGGGTAGTCGGGCTCGAGGGCGATCGCCTCTTGATACTGGGCGACGGCAAACTCGTTTCCGTGCGTCGAGAGGAAGACGGCGAGGTTGTAGTGCGCGGTCGCGGAGTCGGGCTCGAGCTTGATGGCCGTGAGGTACTCGGCGAGCGCGCCGCGGAACTGCTTCTTCTCGGCGAAGACGGTGGCGAGGTTGTCGTGCGCGTGCGCCGAGTTCGGGTCGAGTTCGATGGCCTTCTTGAACTCTTTGATCGCCTCGTCGAGCCAGCCACGATCTGCCAGCTCGATGCCGCGGGAGTTGTGCTCGTCGGATTGGCCGAGCGGGTCTTTGTCGCGCGCCATGAACGCGGAGGGATAGCACCAAGGCCGGGCTCCGTCGTGGCTCTCGAACGGGCAGTGCAACCTCGACCCGGCGGGCGACCCGAACGAAAGTACGGGAATGCTCAGTGTTGCCCTCACCCTGCTGGCGGCGGTGCCCGATGGCGGCGCGCAAGCTCCCGTTCGGCTGACGTTCTCTGGCGACGTGACGCTCGGGTTTCACGTCGAAGAATGGGCCGATGAGCTGGTGAAGAAGGGCACGCCGAAGGACCAGGCGCTCGTGTGGGGCTTCGACCGGGTGAAGGCGCTGACGCGCGCGTCGGATCTGTACGTCGCGAACCTCGAGTGCCCCTTCACGGACAAGGGCACGAAGCTGCAGAAGAACTTCAACTTTCGCGCGCGGCCCGAGCTGGTCGCGGGGCTCGAGGCGGGTGGCGTCGACGTGGTGAGCCTCGCGAACAACCACCTCATGGACTACGGCGCGGAGGGCCTGTTCGACACGTTGACGGTGCTCGACACGGCGAAGATCGCGCGCTTCGGGGCTGGTCGCTCTCTCGCTGATGCGCGCACGCCGGCGGTCGTGGACGTGAAGGGTGTGAAGGTCGCGTTCCTCGGGTACTTCTTTCTCGGTGATCGGAACATCGAGCCGAAAGAGGTGATCGCGACGGAGTCGACTCCCGGTGTCGCGGGTCACTTCTCGGATCTCGCAGCGATGAAGACGATGCTGCAGGCCGACATTCGCGCCGCGAAGAAGAAGGCCGATCACGTGATTCCGTTCTTCCACTGGGGTCGCGAAGGAAAGGGGCAGCCCGAGCCGTACCAGGTGGAGCTCGGTCACGCGGCGATAGAGGCCGGTGCTTCGGCGGTGATCGGGTCGCATCCCCACGTGCTGCAGGGCATCGAGCTGTATCAGGAGAAGCCGATCGTCTACTCGCTGGGGAACTTCGTCTTCGGCGGCAACTGGAACCCTGGCGACAAACGGACTGCGCTCGTGCATCTGCTGGTGACGAAGAAGGCGGTGGAGAAGGTCGAGATCACTCCCGCGCGGAGCGACGCGTACCCCGAGCGGCCATGTCAGCCGTTTCTCACCGAGGGCGCGCAGTCAGATGACGTGCTCGATCACCTCGCGGTGTTGTCGGCCGGCTTCAAGGCGACGATTCCGGAGCTGAGTTCGAGGAAGAAACCCGACGCCGGTATTCCCTGGTGAAGGAGGAGTTCGTGATGATGACCCGACTCTGCCTTCTGGCGGTGCTGGCGATCTGCAGCTGCTCAAAGCCCTGCGACCTGTCGTGCTCGAACGAAGTCCGGGTTCAACTGGGCGCGGCGGCACAGCAGTTCAAGGCCGGTGAGCCCGTCGAGGTTCGGGCATGCGTAGGCGTGAATTGCAGGAGCGAGGTCCTCACGAGACCGGTTCCCGACCACGCGTTCGGGAGCGAATCGTTCACCGTGCTGCTCGATGGGACGATGATCATCGGCATCTCCGCGACCATTTCCAACACCGAGCCCGTCACGCTCGAGTTCAAGCGCATGGGCAACACAGTGCTCTCGGAGAGCCGCACTGCGGTCACATTCACCGACTTCGCGACTGGCAGCCTGGGCTGCGGCACGTGTCGAACCGCGACCATCTCACTGTAGCGTCAGCGCGTCGGGCGGCGGGCGATCGTGATCGTCGCGACCAGCGTCTCTTGAACATCGGGCCAGTCGGTCGCCCACTCGAGCTTCGCAGCCATCACCTTCGCCTTCGGCGAATCATCCGCGTCGAACGAGACGACCTCGAACCCCGCTGCGGTGAGCGCCTCTTTCGAGAACGGCGATCGCCCATCGGCCATCGGCTTGTACGGCCCCGGCTTCGGCGCAGCGATGTTGTAGATGACGAAGAGGCCGCCCGGCCTCAGCTCCGAAAACACGAGCGAGAGGAACTTCGCGTCATCGAGGCCGAGATCGATCTGCGCCTTCGCATCCTTTGGCTCGGCGGGGTGCACGTAGCCGCGCTTGAGCGTGTTCTTCGAGAGCCACAGGTCGTAGCCGCCGCCCACTTCCTTCACGAGTTGCTCATCGCTCGCGAAGTAGCCGTGGTGCAGCACCACCCTGCCCTTCTTCGGGCTTACCTTCTTCCCCGCGATCGGCAGCAGCGGATCGATCTCGAGTCCATGCGCCTCGACTCCGAGCGGAGCCAGCATCAACAGCTGCCCGAGATTCCCGTACCCGAAATCGAGCACCTTCTTTCCGGCAGGCGTGAACCCGGTCTCGGCGATGAGTTCGAATGCGCGCGCGTACCCGAGCGGGTCACTGATGCGCGCGTAGACGAAGTCGTCGTCGATGGTGCGCTCGGTGAAGTCTCCCGGGTTCTTCTCGCCGCAGGTCTTCTTGTCCTTCGAGCAGAACCAGGTGCTCGGCGTAACCGGCTTCAGCTCGTTCACGTTCACGAGCCACTGCTTGACCCACGGCGACGCAATGTCTGGCTCGAGCTGTTTCGCCAGCCGCCGCAGCTCAGGCAGCGTCTGCGGCGTACCGGCATCGGGCGCTGCTGCGAGGAAGACCAGGAGCAGCGCCGTCATGATCACTCCTCGGCTTGGGCTTCCATGTATTCAGGAGCGTCGACGCCGAGGATCAAGAACGCACTCTTCAGCGTCTGCTTCAGCGCGGCCACCATCGCGAGCCGGCCCTGCGTCTTGTCGACGTCGTCACTGATGATCGGGTCCGACTTGTACTGCGTGTAGTACGCGTGGAAGTCGCCGATGAGTTCCTGGCAGTAATAGAGGACGTGGTGCGGCTCGAGCCGATCAGCCGCGCTCGCCACGACATCAGGCAGCTGCGACATCTTCTTCAGCATCATCTTCTCTTCCGGCAGGGCCAACCGCGCGAGCTGCGCGTCGGTCACCTTGTCGATGCCGATAAAGGGGACGTTCTTTTCCTCCGCCTTCTTGAGCACCTGAGCGCAGCGGGCATGACCCATCTGGAAATAGAAGACGGGATTGTCCTTCGACTGCTTCTTCACATCGTCGAGATCGAAGTCGAACTGCGCGTCCCGGGTCTTCATCAAGAAGATGAACCGACACACGTCGGCACCAGCTTCATCGATGAGGTCCGCGAGTTCGAAGAGCGTTCCCTTTCGCTTGCTGACCTTCACCTCTTCACCACCGCGCGTGATCCGCACGATCTGCACGAGCGCAAACTCGAGCTTCTTCGTGTCGAACCCGAGCAGGTGCATGCCCGACTGAATGCGCGGAACGTGGCCGGCGTGATCGGCGCCGAAGACGTCGACCATCAGCTCGTACCCGCGGTCGTACTTGGCCTTGTGGTACGCGAGATCGGCGGTCAGGTAGACCGGCGTGCCGTCAGCCCGGAGGATGATTCGATCCTCCTCGTCCTTCAGCGGCATCTTCCCCTTCTCGTCCTGCCACGTCGCCGTCATGAGGAACGTGCCACCGAGCTGCTTATCGGCGTACTTCGCGGCCTTCGACTCGGCGTCGCGCACCTTCTCTTTGTTGTCCTTCCGCTTGCCCTCGGTCGCCTCGTAGGTGACGCCGCGCGACTTGTAGACGTCGACGATCGACTTCACCGCGCCCGACTCGTGCAGCGACTTCTCGCTGAAGAACACGTCGTGCGTGATGTTCGCCTTCGCGAGCGTCGACCGAATCGCCTTCATGTTCTCGCGAATGCCGACCGCGATCGCCGCAGGCAGGAACTCGCTCTCGGGCTTGTTCAGGAACGCGTCGCCGACCTCGGCCTTCCAGGTCTTGGCGATCTCGATCACGTACTCGGCCGGGTATTCGCCTTCGACGAGCGAGATCTGTTCGCCGAACTGCTCCCGATACCGCTTGTGCACGGTGCGGCCGAGCGTCTCGACCTGCTTGCCGAAGTCGTTGATGTAGAACTCTCGCGTCACGTCGTGACCGGCGGCGTCGAGCAGTCGGGAGATCGCGTCGCCCATGAAGGCTCCTCGCGCGGGGCCGATGTGCACGGGGCCCGTGGGGTTCGCCGAGACGAACTCGACCATGACCTTCTTGCCGGTCGACTTCGGAGCCTTCCGGCCGAACTGCGTGCCGAGGTTCAGCACCTCTCGCGCGACGCGCTGGAAGACGACGTCTTTGAGGCGAATGTTGAGGAAGCCCGGGCCCGCCTTCTCGAGGCTGACGATGATCGAGTTGCGGTCGACCATGTGGGCGATGATCGCGTCGGCGAGCTCAGACGGATTCCTTCCAACCGCCTTCGACATCACCATGCAGACGTTGCAGGCCCAGTCGCCGTGGTCGGCTTTCTTCGGCGCGTCGACGGAGTAGTTGGGAATGGTCTCGAACGAGATGAAGCCCTGGGTCTTCAGCGCGTTCAACGTGTCATCGATCACAGCTCTGACGTGGTGTCGCATCGTTTCCTCGACGGGCCGAATCGCATGTCTCTGACCCCGAGTGAAGCGCGCCGACTGAACCCAGGTTCACGCCAACGCGCTCGAGCCCGCGTTGAGTGGAGCGATGCACCTCCACCTCCTCCGTCGAAGCAGCGCGCTTGCCGCGCTTCTGGTCGTCATCATGTTCGCCATCTTCCTCGCCACCGGCGTTGGCCAGGAGTCATTGCAGGTCGTCCGCCCTCCGCCCGACTACCTCGCAAAGCTGCTCGCCAATCCCTCCGCGCTCTCGCTCACCGTCTACGCCGATGACGCGTTCATTCTGTTCTACGTGACGGTCTTTCTCTCGGTGGCCGTCGTGCGCTGGCCCGCCCGGGCGTCACGTCCCTGGATGATCGCAGCGGCAGTTCTGCTCTTCACGACCGGGCTGCTCGACCTGCTCGAGAACCTCGACTTCGTGGTGTTGCTCAAGAACGCCCAACTGGGCCTGGGCCCGGACGCTGACCGAATCGCCTCGCGCGTGGGAGCCTCGTTGCTCAAGTTCCACGTCAGCTACCTCGGACTCTGGTTCCTCGGCCACGCGCTCCCCACGACGACGCGGCTCGAGAAGGCACTCGTCTTCGCCCTCCGGTGGATTCAGTGGCCGGTCGGCTTCGCGGTTGCGCTCGTTCCTCAGCCCGTCGCGATCGGCCTCGTGATCGTTCGATTGCTCTTCTTCTTCTTCTCCCTGCTGGCGTTGCGCTCAGCGAGTGCCCGACCCGGCTTCGCGACCGAAGAACCCACGTGACGTGGAGCCGTCGCTCGACTCAACTTCCGCCATGCGCATGAACCGAGTGGTCACCACCGCCGTTCTGCTCACTGCCCTGGAGGCCTTTACGAGCGAGCACCACGATGAGATCGAACTGAAAGACCTCGTCACCCGCAGCAACGTCATCGTGATCGTCGAGCCGGCGACACCCGCGACGGTGAAGACCGAGATCGCCATCGCGCCGAAGGGTGGCTCGCGCGAGAAGTACCCGCCGTACACGCGCATTCGCTCTCGCTACGTCGTGAAGGAGGTCCTTCACAGTCAGGGGACGAAGCTCGAACCCGGCAAGACGATCGAGGTCGACGCCGCCGACTTCGACACGCGCCTCACCGTGCACAAGCGCTACCACCTCGAGGGCGTTCGGAAGATTCCCATCTACACGTACTACTCGCCGCAGAAGGCGCCGGGCGAGGGCGCGGTGATCGTCTTTCTCTCAGGCTCGAGCGACGGCTGGGAGTTCGTTGCCGCCGGAGCCATCGAGCACCTCGACACCCGCAAGGCCGTCGAAGCGCTCTTGAAGGCCGCTCAGTAACCGCGCAGGCGAACCAGCAGCGGCTGCAGGATGTTGGGCGGAATCTGCGCGTAGTTGCCGAAGTGCATCGAGTAGTTGCCGCGGCCCTGTGTGAGCGTGCGCAGCGAATCGACGTAGCCGAACATTTCGGAGAGCGGCACGTCGACGTCGACCACCTGCAGCGAGCCGCGTGAGCCCATGCCGCGAATGGTGCCGCGCCGGCGGTTCAGGTCGCCCGTCACCGCGCCGTAGTACTCGTGCGGCGTCGTCACCTCGACGCGCATCACCGGCTCGAGCAGCGCGGGAGACGCCGCCTTGCACGCCTCGCTGAACGCCATCGACGCCGCGATCGTGAAGCTGATCTCGTCGGAGTCGACCTCGTGGAAGCTGCCGTCGAAGACCTCGGCCTTCAGATCGATCAACGGGTACCCAGCCACCGCCCCGCGGTTGAGCGAGTTGGTGATGCCCATCTCGATGGCCGCGAAGAACTCCTTCGGCACGACGCCGCCGGCGATGGTGTTCTTGTACTCGAAGCCCTTGCCGACCTCGTTCGGCGACACGCGCACCTTCACGTGGCCGTACTGGCCCTTGCCGCCGGTCTGCTTGATGTACTTGCCCTCGCCTTCGCCGCTCGCCGTGACGGTCTCGCGCCAGGCGACCTGCGGCTTACCGACATTGGCCTCGACTTTGTGCTCACGCTTGAGGCGGTCGACGATGATCTCGAGGTGCAGCTCGCCCATGCCGGCGATGATCATCTGCCCGGTCTCGGAGTCGGTCTTCACGCGGAAGCTCGGGTCTTCCACCGCCAGCTTCGCGAGCGCGGCCACCAGCTTGTCGGCGTCTTCGGTCGACTTCGCTTCGAGGGCGAGCTGAATCACCGGCTCGGGGAACTCGATCTTCTCGAGCAGCACCGGGTGCGCTTCATTGCACAGCGTGTCGCCCGTCACGGCGAGCTTGAGGCCGACGATCGCGCAGATGTCTCCGGCGTAGCAGGCGTCGATCTCGTCACGTTTGTCGGCGCGCATCTGCACCAGGCGGCCAACACGCTCCCGCTTCTTCTTGGCGGTGTTCCACACGGCAGTGCCCGACTCGAGCTTGCCCGAGTACACGCGAATGAACGTCAGCGTGCCGAACGCATCGTTCATGATCTTGAACGCGAGCGACGAGAACGGAGCGTCGTCTTTCGTCTCGCGCGTCACCGTCTCACCCTTCGTGTCGAGGCCGTGAACCGGCGGGCGATCGATGGGCGACGGCAGGTAGTCGATGACGGCGTCGAGCAGCGGCTGAACGCCCTTGTGCTTGTAGGCGGAGCCACAGAACACCGGGAACACCTTCATCGCGATGCAGCCCTTGCGAACGGCAGCGCGAATCTCGGCCTCGGTGATGCTGGCGCCCTCGTCTTCGAGGTAGCGCTCCATCAACTTGTCGTCGAGCTCCGACACGGTCTCGAGCAGCGCAGTGCGGGCGGCCTTCGCGGCGTCGGCGAACTCGGCGGGAATGTCGACGACGTCGTAGATGCTGCCCTTCTCTTCGTCGTGAAACACGAGCGCCTTCATGCGCACGATGTCGATGACGCCCTTGAGCTCCGACTCCTTGCCGAGCGGCAGCTGCATGAGCAGCGGGCGGGCGTCGAGGCGCTCCTTGATCGAGGCGACCGACATGTCGAAGTCGGCGCCCAGCGCGTCCATCTTGTTGATGAAGCAGATGCGCGGCACCTGGTACTTGTCGGCCTGGCGCCACACGGTCTCGGACTGAGGCTCGACGCCGTTCTTGCCGTCGAACACCGCGACCGCGCCGTCGAGCACGCGCAGCGAACGCTCGACCTCGATGGTGAAGTCGACGTGACCGGGCGTGTCGATGATGTTGATGCGGTGCTTCACCTTCTCGTGAGTCCAGAAGCAGGTGATCGCGGCCGAGGTGATGGTGATGCCGCGCTCGCGCTCTTGCGGCATCCAGTCGGTGGTGGTCGTGCCCTCGTGGACCTCGCCCATCTTATGAATGGCGCCGGCGTAATAGAGAATGCGCTCGGTGGTCGTCGTCTTGCCGGCGTCGATGTGCGCCATGATGCCGATGTTGCGGTAGCGCTCGAGGGGGTATTCGCGGGCCATGACGTTTCCTGAGTGACGAAAGAGACGCGCGTCTTTCGCACGGACGCCCGGTTTCTGTCCCGTTTTTCTCGGGCGACATACCCAGGGCATGACCGCTCGAGTGACGCTCGTCGTGCCCTGTCTCGCCGTTCTGGCGTGTGGCGTTCCCGTGCTCGAAGCCGAGCCGGCCGCGAACGTCATGACGAGCGTCTCATCCGACGCGGGGGCGATGCCCGATGCTGGTGTGATGGCCGATGCCGGCACGAACCACGACGCGGGAACGAGGGTCGACGCGGGAGCTGCCCTCGACGCGGGTGTCGTGACTGACGGCGGCGTGCCCACCTACGAGAACGACGCGCAGCCGATCTTCCTGAGGCACTGTACGCGCTGTCACGTGGCAGGAAACGGTGGGCTTGCGAGCTTCGCCGATCGCTACGACGTGCTCGGCCGACAATCGACGATGTGCGCGGGTCAGACCGTGGCGACCTGCATCGGTTGGGTGCTCGGCGATCAGGGCATGGAGGGCGGCCAGTGCCGCACCTGGGAGGTGCGCGCTTTTCATCGCGCGCCTTTCGCGTGCGTCAGCGCTGCCGACGTCGCGGTCGTTCAGGCGTGGATCGCTGGCGGTCTCGTCGAGCGATGACTCAGCGCTCGGCCCAGTGCAGCTTCGTTCGCAGCACCCCGAAGTAGTCGATGGTGGGGTTGCGAACGAGCAGCACACGAGACTCCGACTTCATGACCTCCAGACGATCGCCCAGCTTGAGCGGCTGCCCTTCTTGCCCATCGATGGTGAGGTAGACGTCGTTGATCTCGCTCGTCAGCTGCACGCGCAAGGGCTGATCGGCAGGCACCACGATCGGGCGCTGGGTGAGCGCGTGCGGGCAGATGGGCGTCACCACCACGCAGTCGATCGACGGGTGCACGATCGGCCCACCCGCCGACAACGAATACGCGGTCGAGCCGGTGGGCGTGGCGAAGATAACCCCGTCTGACTTGAAGGTCGCCACGTACGCACCATCGAGCCACGTCTCGTGATCGGAGACCTTCGCGAGCGCCGACTTCGAGATGACGATGTCGTTGAGCACCTCGTCTTCGAGAATCACCTTGCCGTCGCGAATGAGCTTGCACGACAGCTTCATGCGCGAGGCGAGCTTGCTGGTGCCCTTGAGCACCTGCTCGAGCGTCGTCAGCGCGTCGGCGACGGGGATCTCGGTCATGAAGCCAAGCGAGCCCAGGTTCACCCCGAGAATCGGCACCGGCCGGCCTCGCAGGGTGCGCGCCGCGTGAATGAGCGTGCCGTCACCACCGAGCACGATCACCAGCTCGGCCCGTTCGCGCAGCTCGTCGGCGCCAGTGGCGGCCCAGCCCAGCTGCTCGGCGAAGTGCGCCTCGACGAGGAACTCGAGCGTCGGGTGTGCCGCCTTCAACTGCCGGGCGAGCTGCGCGGCTTCGGCCTTCTTCGGTTTCGCGATGAGAGCGATGGTCTTCACGGGCGCGCGGGAGCGTATGCCGCAGCTCCACGCTCGTCACGGCGACACGCCCACTTCATCCCATCAGGCGGGAACACCCTCGATGCCGACGCGTCGCGCGAGCTCGGGGCGACGCAGCTTCCAGATCACGCCGTCGAGCCAGTAGTGAGAGAGCGTCAGGGTGATCCACACCACGCCGCCCCAGGTCGCGAAGTTCCACCCTGCGTCTTTGGTGACGAGCGAGAGGCCGTAGATGACGCCGTACACCGAGCCCGCGAGCGCGCCCAGGAACGCCATGTAGAGCACCGCGCGCCGCCAGCCCGGCTGCGAGAGCCACGAGATGATCTTCGCGTTCGGGTCGACGCCATTTCGCCACGTGTTGCGGTGGTAGAAGCGCACCATTCCCAGGTACTGAAGGCCGTGCCAGCAGGCGGCCGCCGCGAACGCCGAGGTGTCGTCGGTGGTGATCATCTGGAACGGCACGAAGAACCCGAGGAACGCGCAGAACAGGAACGCGAGCCGAATCCACCCGGCCTTCGCCCACGGCTGGTTGCGTTGCTGCACGCGCTGCACGAGGTACAGCACCGCGAGCACGACGACGGGAACCAGCAGGCTCCAGATGAGCCACGCCGGCGGCACCACGTGGAACACCTCGGTGCCGAACAGCACGCGCGGGCCTGTGTGAATGCGGTACGCGACGCACCAGAGCACGAAGAGCAGCAGCAACGGCCGCTCGAGCTTGAGCGCCAGCGACGTCTCGGGCTCACCCGACTTGCGCTGGTAGATGCGCAAGATGCCCCAGTTCTGCGCCACGAAGTGCCACGTCGCCCAGTAGAGAATCGTCGAGTTCAGCAGCCGAATGCCGGGGTAACCGGCCTTCCACGTGATGAGGGCGACGGCCACGAAGATGAGGCCGGGCATCGCGAGCAGCGCGAAGGGGCGCTCCTTCACCTCTCGGCGATCGAAGTACACGCGGCTCCACGTGGCGACCAGGTGCGGGCCGTTGGAGACGACGCCGACGGTGGCGAGCACGTAGAACGGGTCGACGTGGAACCAGGCGGTGGCGGCCCAGGCGATGAGCACCACCGAGGCCGACAGGAAGAAGAACAGAAAGTCCTGCACCGGAGAGATGATCGAGAGACGCGGGGCGGCGGCGACGGACATGGCGGAAAAGGCTCGTAGCAGATGCTAGGCGCCCACGTCATGACGCCTCCGCGGTTGGTGCTCCTTCGCCCGAGAAACGCCGACAACCTGGGCTCCATCGCCCGGGTGATGAAGAACTTCGGGCTCAGCGACTGGGTCGTCGTCTCGCCCAACCCGAAGCTGCTCGAGGTGCCCGGCCTGCACCGCCTCGCCGTGAAGTCGGGCGACCTGCTCGAGACGGTTCGCCGCGTCGACACCTTCGAAGAGGCGATCGCCGACTGCTCATGGGTCGTCGGCACGACGATGCGGTTGATCGACGGCCGTCGGCGCCAGACGCCCAGAGAGGTCGCGGTCGAGGCCGCCGATCGCAACGACGAGAAGTGGGCCGTCGTCTTCGGCGACGAGCGCAACGGGCTGACCACCGACGACGTTCGGCAGTGCCACGCGTTGTCGTTCATTCCCTCGTCCGACGAGCAGCCCTCGCTCAACCTCGCGCAAGCGGTCTGCGTGTACGCCTACGAAGTCGCCATGACCTCGCGAACGACACAGCCTTCGCCCGGCCCTGCCCTCGCCGACGACGCGACCTTTCGCACCGTGCGCGCGAGCCTCGAAGCCACCCTCCGCAGCGCGAACTTCCTGCAGCACGACGATCGTCACGCGATGGATGATTTGATGACGACACTGCAGCGCTCGCGGCTGACGAAGAAGGAAGCTGGCTTGTGGATCGCGGCGCTCAAGTCGATCGGCAAGAAGCTCCCTGCTTCTGCTCCGTGAGCAACCACGGCATGCTGTCACGAGCGTGTCTCGATTCAGCGTCATTCTCGTCACGATCCTGCTGACTGGCTGTCCCTCGAACCCGGCGGTCGATGGTGGTGCGGGTGGAAGCCCCGGCGGTGGCGCAGGTGGCGGCGCGACGGGCGGAGGCATGGCGACTGGGCGTTGTGACGTCGACGATCTCGACGGCTTCGTCAGCGGCAACTCGGGCACCGTTCGCCTCAAGCGCATCACGCAGGCCTCGGAGCTGATCGGCGGGCCCAACGCACACGGCCGCATCGGCGACTGGCTGTTCGAGAACGAGAAGATTCGCGTGATCGTACAGGGCGACGGGCGCGTGTTCGGGCCGCAGCCGTTCGGCGGAACGATTCTCGACGCCGATCTCGTCGGCGCGCCCGCAGGAGATCAGTTCGGAGAGACCGGCCTGCTCTACAACTTCGGCCGCACCATGAAGCCCGACCGCTTCGAGATTCTGCGTGACGGCAGCGACGGCAAGGCCGCCATCCTCGCGGTGACGGGCAGCGACGAAGCGAACGACTACCTGTCGATTCGCAGCCAGCTCGTGTCGTCGCTCGGGCGTGCCCCACTGGCGGACCCGTACGTGGCGGTGCCGCTGAAGATCACCAGCTACTTCGTGCTGAACCCGAACGAGCAGCGGCTCAAGTACATCTCGAACTTCTGCAACGTGAGCACCTCGCAGACGGTCGAGCTCGCGGTCGGCGATCTCACCGACCCGGGCTACGTGCTCGAGTTCTTCAACCCGCGCGCCTGTACCGAAGGGTTCGGTTTCGGCGGGCTGTGCTTCGGCCTCGATCGCATGAGCTGGTACGGCTACCAGGGCGCCGGCGTCGCGTACGGCTACGCGCCCTACAAACCCGCGCGCCCGACGCAGCCAGAAGGCCAGAACGCGGTACTGACGGTGGCCGGCATCACGGGCTCGATCGTCGGCGCCGACGGGCTCAATGGGCTGTTCGCGTGGGTCAACCCCTCGGCTGATCCCCGCGCCGGAGAGATTCGCCTGCCGCCGGGTGGCTACGCCGCGCTCGCGCGAGACTTCTGGGTCGGGAAGGATCTGGGAGAGATCGGCACGCTGATCGAACAGGGTCGCGCGACGTCGGCCTCGCGCATCGGAACCGTCGCAGGGCTCGTGCGCTCGTCGGGCCAGCCACTTTCGAACGCGCGCGTGGTGTTGAACTCCGGCTCGACCCGCAGCGTGCTGTTCACAGGCAACGACGGGCGGTTCTCGGGTCTGGTTCCAGCGGGCGGCTACGACGTCTCCGCGTGGGCACCAGGGCGCATGCCGACCGCGAAGGTGCGGGCGACGATCACCGCAGACACGCCGACGATGTTGACCTTCGATCTCGTCACGCCCCAGCGCCTCACGGTGAACGTCCGCGAAGCGAACGGCGGGCCGATGCCGGCCAAGGTGACGGTGCTGTGCCCCAACGGCCCCTGCCCGGCTCCGAACCGCGCGCTGATTCTCTTCACCGACACGCCGAAAGACCCGATGCCCGACTCTGTGCGCGAGATCGCCTACGTGCCCGCGAGCGGAATGTTGACGATCGAGCTGCCTCCGGATCAGTACGTCGTCGTCGTGAGCCGCGGGCCCGAGTACTCCGTGTTCCCGAACACGTTCCCCACCTCGCCTGGAGCCGCCGTCGATCTGCGCACGCAACCGGCCACGGTGAACGCAGTGCTCGCGCGGGTGATCGACTCCACGAATTGGATGAGCGGTGACTTCCACGTGCACGCGGTGGGCAGCCCCGACAGCATCATCGACAACGCCACACGCGCGCTCTCGTTCGCGGCCGATGGGCTCGACGTGATCGTGAGCACCGATCACGACGTGGTGACCGACTTCGCTCCGGTGATTGCGCAGACCGGGCTGACGCCATTCCTCGCGTCGGTGACTGGCGAAGAGGTCAGCCCCATGGAGTACGGCCACTACAACCTCTTCCCGCTCACCCGTGATCCCGCCGACCCCATCACCGGTGGCGCGATCGACTGGGCTGGCGCAACGGGGCCGACCTTGAGCGCGAAGGAGATGTTCGCCGAGGCGCGCCGCAAGGGCGCGCGCACCATTCAGGTAAACCACGCACGTGGCTCGCTGGGCGGCTTCACCGCGCTCAAGGTCGACACCGACACGTTCGCGACACGGATCGACCCGACCGTGCTGCGAATGGCCGTGCAGAGCGACGCGACGGCGTCTGACACGAAGCTGCTCTCGTCGGACTTCAACGCGTTCGAGCTGCTGAACAACGCCGAAGACTCGTACGACGCGACGGGCGACGTCGCGCACTCGAAATTCAACGACTGGTTCGTGATGCTGTCGCGCGGGCTTCGGGTCGCGGGCACTGGCGTCTCCGACACGCACTACGGCCGAATCGGAACGGGCTGGCGCACGTGGGTGAAGGTCGACGCCGACACGCCCGCGGCGTTCACGCCGGCGAGGCTGAGCGAGCGGGTCAACCTGCAGCAGGCGACCGTGGGCAAC
>JAACJQ010000056.1 GCA_016879935.1 Archangiaceae bacterium
GAATCGTCCGCCATCCGTGGTGCGCGGGGCCAAACGGCACGTAAACACCACTCCTGCGACCCATGCGGTCGTTGAACTCGTGGTCGCGCGGGCGCACGCGATGCCGGCGAAGCGCAAGCAGCGCCGCATCGTCCACGCGAGCCCGTCGCGACGCTGCGCAAGGTGGTAGACCAGAGGTAGTGTGCGCCGCCGTGAGCGACGTGATGGTTCAGCAGTTCGTGCAGCTCTCGGCCCGGCTGCGGAGCGTCGGCCAATCGCTTCACGACCGGCTCGCGCAGTTGCTGCGCACGAAGGACGTGCCGGTCTCGTTCGTGACCTGGCGCCTGAAAGACCAGGCCAGCCTCGCGCACAAGCTCGGGCGGCCCGACAAGAGCTACCGCTCGTTGTGGGACGTGACCGACCTCGTCGGCCTGCGCGTGTCGGTCTCGTTCGAGGACCACGTCGAGCAGGTGGCGCGCCTCATCGAGCAGCACTTCGAGGTCGACTTCGGCAACTCGCTCGAGCGCGTGAAGCCCGCCGGCTATCGATCGGTGCACTACGTCTGCGCGCATCGCGAAGGGCCGCACCCCGACTTCCGCTTCGAGGTGCAGGTGCGCACCGCGCTCCAGCATGCGTGGGCCGAGGTGGAGCACGACCTCGGCTACAAGGTGAACGACGCCGTGCCCGACGCCATCGCCCGCCGCTTCGCGCGCGTGGCCGGGCTTCTCGAGCTGGCTGATCAGGAGTTCGTCTCGATTCGCCGCGACCTCGCCAGCTCGCGTGAGGCCGCGAAGAAGACGCTCGCGCGGAGCGACGGTGACCTGCCCATCGACCTCCTCTCGCTCGAGGCGCTCGTGCATCAGCCTGCGCTCGAGGCGCTCGACGAGTCGGTCGCGCGTTCGCTCGGCCAGCCGCTGATGCAGACGTCGTTCTTCCCCGACTACCTCGTCGAGGTGTTGCGGCTGTGCGGGCTCTCGACGACGGCGGCAGTGCTGCAAGCCGTCGAGCATCACGCAGCCGAAGTTTCGACCGCGTTGCCGAAGTACTTCGCGTTCGCTCGGCAGGAGCTCGGCTTCGACGCCACGCTGCTCTCGAGCGTCGAGCGCGGCTACGGGCTGCTCTTCGTCGCCCACCTCGCGGTCATTCGCGGCTCCGAGCTGGGGCTGAGCAAGGTGGCGCGCCTCACACGGCTGTACCAGCAGCTCGAGTTCCCCAACGACGAACGCTCCGCCCATCGCGTGGCGTCGGCTGCGGTGGCGGCGCTGTCGCTCGAGCCCAGATGAAAGTCGGCCGAAAATCACGGTGACCTGTAGCTGGCGTTGACAGATTCGCCGGAATCTCTCGCGCGCCGAGAACGATGACTCCGGTGTGCGATACCCACTCCTCATTTTGCTGATCGCGAGCGGCTGCGGCGTGGTCGCGCCCGACGAGGAATACGAGTCTCCTTCGCAGGGTGAAGACCGCGAGGTGACCTCGCTTCGACAGGGCCTCGTCGAGTGCAACGAGCGGCAGGCGACCGGCTACCGAAGCGGTTCGGCCTTCACCATCACGCTGGTGACCGCCGACGGAGAGCCCATCGAGAAGGGCACCGCCTCGGCGTACGGCCTCATGCAGGCCGCGGCCGCGCGACAGGGCGTGCGCATCGTCATCAACAGCGGCTTTCGCACCATGTCGGAGCAGCAGTACCTCTACGCCTGCTACGTGAACTGCAACTGCAACAGCTGCAACCTCGCGGCGCGGCCCGGCTACAGCAACCACCAGAGCGGCAGCGCGCTCGACCTCAACACCGCGAACTCGGCGGTCCTCAACTGGCTCAACGCGAACGCTGGCGCGTACGGGTTTCGACGAACGGTGCCGAGCGAGCCATGGCACTGGGAGTATTTCGGTGGAGCGCCGGCAGGAGGCCCATGCTCCGCGCCGCCGCCTCCGCCGCCGTGTGACCGAACGGCGGGGCCCTTCACCTTCAGCTGTGACGGGGCGCAGAGCGGCCAGACCTGCGTGAACCTGAATGACCCGGGCGACTCCCACTCGTGGAGCGACAACTTCTTCTGCAGCACCGCCGACCTCGGTCTTCGCTACTCGTGGAAAGACCCCGTCGCAGGCATGGACTGCGTGAACACCGCCGAAGCGGCCGAAGAGAACCCCGCCGTCTGGGCCGACAACTTCTTATGCGCGCCGAAGCAGACACCGTGGAGGTTCAGCTGGTCGAGCGCCGGCCCCATCGCGAACCGCACCTGCGTGCAGTGGAACGAGCCGGCCGACCGCTTCTCGTGGAGCGACAACTTCCTCTGCGCCGAGCCGGTGATGTCGTTCAGCAACGCGGGCTTCACCTTCAGCATGAACGGCGCGGTGCCTGGCGCGCACTGCGTGAACGTCGACGAGCCCGCCGACCCCGACACGTGGAACGACAACTTCTTCTGCAGCACCGTCGACCTCGGCATGCGCTGGTCGAACGCGGGCCCCATCGCGGGCATGCGCTGCACGAACGTGAACGAAGGCGCCGAGCCGCGCGCTGCCATGTGGGCCGACAACTTCCTCTGCGTGCCGCCTTCGGTGACGACGCACCTGCGCTGGTCGTCGGCCGGGCCCATCGCGGGGCTGCCGTGCGTGCGGTGGTTCGAGCACTCCGAGACGAACGTGACGTGGCTCGACAACTGGATGTGCATCGACGAGCGGCCGCTGGGGCTGCAGACGAACGAGGGGCTGCGCGTCAGCTTCCCCGTCGTCGACGAGAGCGCTCCCGTGGTCGGGAACGCGGCCGACGCGGGCGCCGAGCCGAAGTCGGTCGAGGCCGT
This sequence comes from Archangiaceae bacterium, assembly GCA_016879935.1. Classification (GTDB taxonomy): domain Bacteria; phylum Myxococcota; class Myxococcia; order Myxococcales; family Myxococcaceae; genus Xiheimicrobium. The sequence goes on from JAACJQ010000056.1 coordinate 2,775, forward strand.
CACCGGCGGGTGCAGCGCGGCGCCGCTCCCGGGCCTTCTGCTCGCCGTGCTGTTCATGCGCCGACGGCGCTGAAACGACGAAGGCCACCGAATCGCTCCGGTGGCCTTCCTCTTCACTCCGTCAGCCTGTGGCTCAGTAGCGGTAGTGCTCGGGCTTGAACGGGCCCTCGACCGCGACGTTCAGGTACTTGGCCTGAACCTCGGTGAGCTTCGTGAGCTTCGCGCCGACCTTCTCGAGGTGCAGGCGCGCGACGTGCTCGTCGAGCTTCTTGGGCAGCACGTACACCTTGCCGGCCTCGAACTTCTGGCCGACGTCGATGGCGCCCCACAGCGCGAGCTGCGCGAGCGTCTGGTTCGTGAACGAGTTCGACATCACGAACGACGGGTGGCCGGTGCCGCAGCCGAGGTTCACCAGGCGGCCGCGGGCGAGCAGGGTGATGCGCTTGCCCGAGGGGAAGATGAACTGGTCGACCTGGGGCTTCACGTTCTCTTCACGAATCTCGGGGTTCTTCTCGAGCCAGCTGACCTGAATCTCGGAGTCGAAGTGCCCGATGTTCGCGAGAATCGCGCCGTCCTTCATCTTCATCATGTGCTCGCCCGTGACGACGTCGACGCAGCCCGTGGCCGTGCAGATGATGTCGGCCTGCGGAGCGATCTCGTCCATCGTGACGACGTGGAAGCCTTCCATCGACGCCTGGAGCGCGTTGATGGGGTCGACTTCGGTGACGTACACGCGCGCGCCCATGCCGCGAGCCGCGAACGCGCAGCCCTTGCCCACGTCTCCGTAGCCCGCGATGACGACGGCCTTGCCGGCGATCATCACGTCGGTCGCGCGCTTGATGCCGTCGAGGAACGACTCACGGCAGCCGTACAGGTTGTCGAACTTCGACTTGGTGACCGAGTCGTTGACGTTGATGGCGGGAACCTTGAGCTCGCCCTTCTTCGCCATCTCGTACAGGCGGTGCACGCCCGTGGTCGTCTCTTCCGAGATGCCCTTCACGGCCTCGGGGCCCGTCAGCAGCTGCGGGTACTTCTGGTGCAGCCAGATGGTGAGGTCGCCACCGTCGTCGAGGACCATGTTCGGGCCCTTGCCGTCCTTGAAGGCGAAGATCTGCTGGTCGAGGCACCAGTCGTACTCCTCGAGCGTCTCGCCCTTCCACGCGAACACGGGCACGCCCGACTTCGCGATGGCGGCGGCGGCGTGGTCGACCGTCGAGAAGATGTTGCACGAGGTCCACGTGACTTCGGCGCCGAGCGCGACGAGCGTCTCGATGAGCACCGCGGTCTCGATCGTCATGTGCAGACAGCCGGCGATGCGCGCGCCCTTGAGGGGCTGCTTCGCGCCGTACTGCGTGCGGAGCGACATGAGGCCGGGCATTTCCTTCTCGGCCATCGAGATCTCTTTGCGGCCCCACTCGGCCAGCTTGATGTCCTTCACCTTGTACGCGGGGAACGTCGTCTTCTGATCCATGGTTGTCTTTCAGGACTGCGAGAGAGGTACTGCGTTGACTGCAAGACTGCGGGCGCTGCGGCTCAGGTCACGGCTCCTGAGGAAGGTGGTTTCATCGCGACCCACGCGTGCCACGTGAGCGAGGCGTCGGGGCCATCGGGGTGGAACGCAGCGGGAATGGGGACTCCGGCGAGCACGGTGAGCTGCGCTTCGACGAGGAGGCGGCGCACTTCCGCGTCGGCGAACCCGAGCCACACGTCGCCTTGCTCGCGCATGGTGTCGACGTCGTGCGGCAGGTAGTCGAGCACCACGAGGTGACCGCCACGCTTGAGCAGGCGCGCGAGTGAACGAACGGCCTGCGCAGGGCGCGAGGCGTGGTGGAGCGACCGGCCGGCGAAGACGAGATCGGCGCCACCCGCGACGTCGACACGCTCCACCAGGGCGGCGTCGTCGTACGACCCTTCGAAGAGCGAGACGTGGTGAAAGCCGCGCGAGCCGACGCGTTGGGCGACGCGCGCGAGCTGGGCCCGGCTGCGGTCGACCGCGATGATCCGCTGGTAGAGCGGCGCGAGCACGTCGAGCACCAGGCCGTCACCAGTGCCGACGTCGATGGCGAGCTGGCGGCCGGGGAGCAGGGGAGACAGCGCCGCGAGGTGCGCCAGGTGCTCGGGCGCGGTCGGCGTCGAGGCGCCCTTCTCGGCCGGGAGCACGTCGAAGTGTTCGACGCCACGCGCTTCACGGGCCGCGATGACGGCGGGCAGCCGCGAGAGGCTCCCATCGGCGAGGCACAGGCGACGCCCTTCGGCCACCGCATCGGCCACCACGGGGTCGTCTTCGATGTCGACGGCCCGCAGGAAGGTGCGCGTTCCATCACGGCGCGCTTCGAGCAGCCCGACGTCACGCAGCGGAGCCACCTTTCGGCTCACCTGCGGCTGGCTGTCGTCGAGCAACGTGGCGAGCTCCGAGACCGAGAGCTCGTCTTCGGCACACAGCGCGAGCACCTGAAGCCGACCCGATTCCGCGAAGAGCTTGAACAGCTCCACCCGCGGCATCGCGCGCGAACCCGAGGTGCTGGCGAGCTGGAGGGACATGAACGAGCTGATGAATATTCGTCCATGCGCATGAATGCAAGCGTGTGTGAATTCGACAGCGATTCCAGTCTGTTATGGTCACAACATGAGTTTGAGGTGGCTTGTGGTTCTGCTCATCACCGTCTCATGTGCAGCGCGCGTCGTGAGGCCACTCGTGTGGGCGCTGCCGACTGGGGAACCTGCCGGTCCGCTCTGCGATGGCGGTGTCATCGTCGATGAAGAGGTTCCTGATGCCCGAGCGGCAGGGCCGAGTTCGATCGCGGGCTTCATCCCCGCGTCGGATGCGCAGGCCTGCGTTCGCCTGATGAACGACGAGATCGATCACTACTGGGAGTCACGTCGACTCACCTTCGAGTTCGAGAGCAACGAGGACGGTATGGTGGTCGACGTCTGCGCGCTGCGTGTGCCGCCAACTCCTCGCGCGGTGACGTGCGCGGCAAACGCGTTGCGGAATGGACGACACTCGAAGGCCGAACGCGGCGTGTACCTGTTCAGCTTCTTTGCCGATTGACGATTGCGAGTGATTTCGGAAGCCGCAACCAACTCGAAAAGGCCGGCACTTGAGAGCGCAGGGCTGATCGAGGGCGCTCCGAAGCATCAGGTGAAAGTCGGTCGCGAAGAATCGGGCAACGGCCGCGATCGATGACCGGGAGCGGGCAGGGCTCGCACCATCTCGCCCATGACCGGAACGGGACGCCGGATGTCCGCCGGCGGACGCGTTTTCATGTCCGGTAGCGGACAGCGCGCGTCCTCCAGCGGACAGGCCCGCGATGGCGTCGGCCAGCCCGGCACTCGCGTCGTCGCATTCCTCCCGGTCCTCGTCACTTCGGGCGTCGGAGCGCCCTTTCGACACCACCGCTTCTTTGGAGCCGCTGAAACGACGACGCCCCGGCGCTCCGTTGGGAGGGCCAGGGCATCGGGCACTTCAAGAAGACCAGATTACTTCGACGCAGCGACGGCGATCTGGCCACCGGCCATCACGTTCACGTCCTCGTTGAAGGTGTTCGTGCCTTCCGAGGTGGTGATGGTGCCGATGAGCTTCATCGAGACCGCGCCCGACGAGCTCGACAGGCCCGTGACGCTCACCGACTGCTTCACGTCAGCCTCGATGAAGTCGTTGAACGCGCCCTGCACCTCGATGCGGCCCTTGAACGTCTGGTCGACGCTCGCGCCGCTGGCTCCGGCGATGACCGACTGGGTGACCGTGAAGCTGCCGTTGTAGACCGCCACGCCCGCCGCGCTCTTCGCCGCGCCGCAGTTCGTGTACTTGATGGTGAACGACTGGTTCACCGTGGCGCCCGTGCCGCCGCCCGTGTTCACGTTGAGCGAGAAGCCCGACAGCGACGCTTCGCCACCCTCGGGGCACTTCCACGACGCGCTCCCCGTGATGTCAGCGGGAGACGCCGACCGGTTCGCGCCAGCCGACGACGCGCTCGACGCCGCGAAGAACGCCTGCGCCGCGCCTTCCTTGCCACCAGCAATCTTCGCCGTGCCTCCGCAGCCAACGAGAGCGAGCGTGCCGAGGGCGATGAGAACGATCTTCTTCATGTGGTTGGTCTCCCCAAACAGGTGGTGCAGCGGGTGGTTCGTTGCCGGCCTGGCCGGAGCTGATCCGCGTTCCAGCGGGGCGAACCCTACTTGAGGCCCGCCCGCCCGCAAACGTCCGCCGTCACTTGAGGGTCGTCTTCAGCTCGGCGTCCTTGTCCTTCATCAACTTCAGCAGGTTCGGCCAGCCGCCCTCCTTCATGATCGGCTTGATCTGGTCGTCGCGAATGCCGATGAGCATCGAGTCACCCAGCACCGCCACGTCGATCACCTTCCAGCCCGCTGCCGACTTCGCGACCTCGTACTTCACCTTGAGCTCCTGCTTCTTCGCAGGGTGGTTGATGAGAATGGTCGAGGCGATGGAGGCCTTGTCGCCCGTCACCGTCGGCTCGTCGTAGATGACCGTGTCGAGGTTCTCGAAGTTCGCCCGAATCTTGGGGAACGCGATCTTCCCGAAGAGCTGGTGGAAGAGCGCGATGAACTCCTTCTGCTGCTCGGGCGTGCCCTTCGCCCAGTCGTCTCCCAGCAGGAACTTGCCCTGCTCTTCACCGGCGAAGAGCTTGAGCGCGGCCAGGTCCTTCCCGTAGCGCACCGAGTTGATGATCACCTTGAGCGGCTTGGAGACCTCGTCTTTCGGCGTGCCGGCGAAGGCGGGCACGGCAAGAGCGAGGGTAGCGGCGACGACGAGGGTTCGGTTCATGCGGGCTCCGACGACGAGGTGGCGGCATTCTTCACGGAAGGCCCCCCGCCGCAACGGACAAGTGCCACCTCACCACCGTTGAGTCGGCGCTCACTCGATGGTCTCTTCCGGCCTGCGGTGGCCGACGCTCGCGAACGTTACGTCTTCATCAAGAAGCTGGCCGAAGGCGGCATGGCCGACGTGTTCCTCGCGCGCGACGTGATGAGCACGCCGCCCCGCTTGTGCGTCGTCAAACAGCTGCTGCCCGACCTGCGCTCGAAGAAGGAGCACGTCGGCATGTTCCTCGACGAGGCCGACCTCGCCGTTCGCCTCGCGCACCCGAACGTGGTGCGCACCATCGATCGCGGCACCAGCCGTGACGGCCCGTTCCTCGTGCTCGAGTACCTCGCCGGCTACGACCTCGACCTCGTCATCGAGCGGCTGCGTGACGTCGGCGGCCGCATGCCGTGGCAGCTCGCGGTGCAGATCATCATCTCGACCGCCGAAGGCATGGCGTACGCGCACGCGCTCACCGGCAACGACGGCAAGCCGCTCAACCTCGTGCACCGCGACCTCACGCCGTCGAACATCTTCCTCACCTTCGACGGCGTGGTGAAGGTGCTCGACTTCGGCATCGCCCGCGCCGAGGAGCGCCGCACCCGCACCAGCACCGGCATGCTCAAGGGCAAGGCCCGCTACCTCGCGCCCGAGCTCATTCAGCAGCTGCCGGGCGACGGCCGCGTCGACCAATTCTCCCTCGGCGCCGCGCTCTACGAATCACTCGCGCTGCGGCCCCTGTTCAGCGGCGAGAACGAGCTCGCGGTCATTCACGCCATCATCGAGAGCCGCCGCCCCTCGCTCATCGATCAGCGCCCCGACATTCCCCCCGAGGTCGACGCCGTCTTCCGGAAGATGACCGCGCGCCTGCGCGAAGAGCGCTTCGCTTCGATGAACGAGGTCGCCCGTGCACTCAAGGCGGTGATGCCGCCGGAGGATCAACGGCCCGCGCTCTCGACCTTCGTGCGGCAGCAGTTCGGCGCCGACTTCGAAGCGCATGCCGCGCTCATGGCCCGGCTCGCCAGCGCCTCGACCTCTGAGCTGCGCGCCTACTTCGAGAAGGGCGTGAACCTCACCGACGCGCTCAGCGACCCCTCACGGCTCGCGAAGACGCAGGTCGTCGTCAACCAGCAGATTCCAGTCGAGGCGCGGCGCACCCCCATGGCGCCCGTCACCCTCGAGCTGCCCGACGAAGCGCCGCCTGCTCCCCGCCCGCCAACGCCTGCCCAGCCCAAACCGCTCCTGAGCGTCACGGCCGAAGAGCCCCAGCACGTTCCCGCGGCGAAGCCGCTGCGACTGCCCGACGAGCTGCCGCTCGGCGTCGAAGGCGCAGGCGGTGCTCCCGACCTCGTCGAGGAGCCGCCCACGGGCCCCAGGCTGTGGCTCGTGGCGGTCGGCCTGGTGGTGCTGGTGGTCGTCGGTGCGCTGGCCGTGCGTGCCTTCTCGGGCAAGCCCCCGGTCGTGGCGCGCGGCGCGCTACTCGTGCGCTCTCAGCCACCTGGCGCCAGCATTCAGCTCGACGGCGTGGCGGTGCAGTTCAGAACGCCCGCGGCCCTGCCCGACCTGATGCCGGGCCAGCACACGATCGTGCTGGAGCACCCCGACACGCTCGGCGCCACCACCACCGCCCTCGTCGTCTCGGGCGCGCAGCAGACCGTCGACCTCGTGCTGCCTCCGAAAGAGGGCCTGCTCCTGTTCGCCATCTCGCCGCCCGACGCCATCGTGACGGTCGACGGGCGTGAGGTCGCGCTCGATGGGGGGCTCGGCCAGTCGTCACCGCTCGACACGGGCGTTCATGACGTCGAGATTCGCGCCATGGGCTTCATGCCGAAGGCGATGCGCTTCGACATCGTCGACGGGGCGCGGGTGCCCGTGGAGCTCACGCTCGAGCCCGACCCTGCGGCGCCGTGAGCACTGGCTGATCATCACACCCGCGCGTTGACCCCCTTGACGCTGCGCGCTACAGGGCGCGCCGTCTGCTGTTTCACCCTTCACCTGCACGAGACGAAGCCACCATGCCCAAGGACTATCTCTTCACTTCCGAATCCGTGACCGAAGGCCACCCGGACAAGATCTGCGACCAGATCAGCGACGGCGTGGTCGACGCGCTCATCGAGAAGGACCCGCACGCCCGCATCGCGGTCGAGACCCTGGTCAAGACGGGCCTCGCCATCGTCGCCGGCGAAGTCACCACCAACGCGTGGATCGACATTCCCAAGATCGTGCGCAACACCATCACGCGCATTGGCTACACCGACTCGTCGATGGGCTACGACGGCCACACGTGCGGCGTCATGGTCGCCATCGAAGGCCAGTCGCAGGACATCGCCCGCGGCGTCGATGAAGGCGCGAAGAAGGAGCAGGGCGCCGGCGACCAGGGAATGATGTTCGGCTACGCGTGCAACGAGACGCCCGAGCTCATGCCCGCGCCGATTCACTACGCGCACGCGCTGACCAAGAAGCTCGCCGACGTTCGCCGCAAGAAGCACGACTGGATTCGCCCCGACGGCAAGTCGCAGGTGTCGATCGAGTACAAGAACGGCAAGCCGGTGCGCATCGACGCCGTCGTTCTCTCGACGCAGCACGCGGAAGAAGTGACGAACAAGAAGATCAAGGACGTCATCATGGAGGAGGTCATCAAGGCCGCCCTCCCCGCGAAGCTGATGGACAAGAAGACCAAGTTCTTCATCAACCCCACCGGCCGCTTCGTCATCGGCGGCCCCATGGGCGACTCGGGCGTCACGGGCCGCAAGATCATCGTCGACACCTACGGCGGCATGGGCCGTCACGGCGGCGGCGCGTTCTCGGGCAAGGACCCCTCGAAGGTCGATCGCTCGGCCGCGTACATGGGCCGCTACATCGCGAAGAACGTCGTCGCGGCCGGCCTGGCTGACCGCTGCGAAGTGCAGGTCTCGTACGCCATCGGCGTCGCCGAGCCCGTCAGCGTGCTCGTCGAGACGTTCGGTACGGCCAAGGCCGACGAAGACGCGATCGGCCGCGCGGTTCGCGAGGTCTTCGGCCTCAAGCCCCGCCAGATCATCGAGCACCTCGACCTGCTCAAGCCCATCTACCAGCGCACGGCGGCGTACGGTCACTTCGGCCGCTCCGAGTTCAGCTGGGAGAAGACGGACAAGAAGGACGCGCTCCGCGACGCGGTCGGCAACTCGAAGATCAAGGCCGCCTGAGTCTGAAGGTCGCATGAAGGTCGCGCAGCCCTTCTCCGGTGGATCGGAGAGGGGCTGTTTGCTTGAAGGGCTCCCGACGACACAAAAGGACGAACCGATGGCCCGGTCTCAACCGAAGTCGAAGCAGGGTGCCTCTTCACTCGCCGCGCTCGCGGCGCGCCTCGATACGCGCAAACGCGACCTGCCCGCTGACGCCACGCTGACCCGTTCGTTGCTGCGGTCGAACGACAAGCCAGCGGGCGCGAAGCCGGTCGAGTCGTCGAAGGTGGCCGAGAAGCTCGCCACCAAGCCGGTCGAGAAGCCTGCTGCGAAGGTGGCGGTCGTCGAGAAGCTCTCGACGAAGCCGGACGAGAAGCCTGCTGCGAAGATGGCGGTCGTCGAGAAGCTCGCGGCGAAGCCGGTCGAGAAGCCTGCTGCGAAGGTGGCCGTCGTCGAGAAGCTCGCGGCGAAGCCGGTCGAGAAGCCTGCTGCGAGGGTGGCGGTCGTCGAGAGGCTCTCCGCGAAGCCCGTGGAGCGGCCCGTGTCGAAACCGGTGGAGCGCCCTGCTCCGACGAGCCGGCCAGCCACACCCTCGCGCGTCGACGTGCGGCCGGTGACGACCTCGAGGCCCGAGCAGGTGTTGGGTCGTGCGGCGGCGTTGAGCTCACTCCAGCGTGCTCCGGCCGCTCCTGCGGCGCGAACGCCGACGGTGACGAAGGCGCCCGCGGCCGATTCGCGTCGCCGCTACCCGCGCGCGAGCATCGCGGTCGGAGCCCGTCTTTCCCTCGCCGACGATCCGTCCCGCGTCTTCGAGGCGACGCTGCCGACGGTGAACATCAGCGTGGGCGGCCTGTTCCTCGAGTCGAGCTTCTTCCTCAAGATGGGCACGAAGCTGCTCGTCGAGCTGAAGCTGCCGCCGAAGGGGCGCATCGTTCACGTGAAGGCCGAGGTGGTGCGCGTCGACTCGAACATCGACGGGCAGTCGGGCTTCGCGCTGCGCTTCACCGAGTACCTCGATGGCAGTGAAGTCGTCCTCGCGACGCACTTCCTCTCGCCGGTGCTCAAGGAGTTCCTCACCGCGTACGCCAAGCAGCATCGCTTCGAGGCGAACGCCGAATACATCGCGCACACCGCCGACGTGCTGGCCGCGTGGGAGCTCAAGAAGGCCGAGCTCGGCGGCGACGTGTGGAGTCTGACCTCGTTGTCATGAGCTACCTCGAAGCAGTCGTGTTGGGCCTCGTGCAGGGGCTGACCGAGTTCCTGCCCATCTCGTCGACGGCGCACCTGCGCATCGTGCCGGCGCTGCTCGGCTGGAGCGACCCTGGCGCGGCGTACTCGGCAGTCATTCAGCTCGGCACCGTCGGCGCGGTGCTCGTGTACTTCGCGAAAGACCTCGTGCAGCTGACGAAGGCCTTCCTGAAAGGGCTCGTCGAGAAGAAACCGTTCGGCACGCTCGATTCACGGCTCGCGTGGTTCGTGGGCCTGGGCACGATTCCCATCGGCGTGTGCGGCCTGCTGTTCAAGAAGACCATCGAGACGTCGCTGCGAAGTCTGTACGTGATCTCCGCGTCGCTCATCGTGCTCGCGCTCGTGCTGCTCTTGGTCGAACGACTCGCCGCGCACAAACGCACGCTCGAAGAGATGACGCTGAAAGACGGAATCATCGTCGGGCTCTGGCAGGCGGTGGCGTTGATTCCCGGCAGCTCGCGCTCGGGCACGACCATCACCGGCGCTCTCTCGCTCGGCTTCACGCGCGCCGACGCGGCCCGCTACTCGTTCTTGCTCTCGATTCCCGCGACGACGCTGGCCGGCGTGTTCGAGCTCAAGCACCTGCTGCAGGCGACCGATGGGCCGGGCATCGACGTGATGATCATCGGCACGGTGGTGTCGTTCGTGTCGGGGCTCGCGGCCATCTGGGGGCTGCTCCAGTTCCTGAAGAACCGGTCGATGCTCGTCTTCGTCGTCTACCGCGTGGTGATGGGGCTCGCGTTGCTGGGGCTGCTGTCGGCGGGCCGGCTCGAGGCGTCGCCGATGAAGGCTCCCGTCGCGGCACCTGCTGACGCCGGCATTCCCTGAGCCCGCAACTTCCTCCATCGGCCCGGGTTGAATTCTCCGTCGGGCGATGACGCCCATTTTCCCGGAGCGAACCATGCAGAAGACCTGGTGGATGTTGCTGACGATGTCGCTGGCGGTGGTCGGGTGTGGGCGCGGCGTCGAGGCCGACTCGGCGGAAGACGCTGACGAATCGGCGGTCGTCTCGTCGGCCGAGTCTGCGCTCACGGCCGAGCTCTCCGATGAGGTCGCGCAGCCCATGAGCACCACTCCTGAGGCGATGGCCATGAACGCCGTCACGCGCATCGGCAGCCGCATGAAGCCTGCTGGTTGTGCCACTGCCACGCAGACCGGAGCGACCGTCGTCTACACGCTCACCAACTGCACCGGCCCCTACGGCCTCGTCAAAGTCACCGGCACGCTGACCGCGGTCTACTCGCGCGCGGCGGGTGGCGGCGTGAACGTCGTCATCACTGGCACAGGCGTCAAAGCCAACAACGCCACCATGGACATCAACAGCACCGTCGTCGCGACGCAGAGCAACGGCGTGAAGAAGGCCCAGGTCACCATCAACGGCGCCGGCACGGGCCCGCGTGGCAACTCCATCAACCGGAACGGCGCGTACACCATCACCTTCGACACCACGACCGAGTGCATCACCATCGACGGCACCTGGCAGACCGGCACCGCGCGCCTCGGCGCCAGCACCGTCGTCGCCGGCTACAAGCGCTGCAAGGGCGAGTGCCCCGCGGCCGGTGGCTCCATCGTGCACACCTCGGCGAAGAACGAAGTCGTCACCCTCACGTACGACGGCAGCGCCACCGCGAAGTACACCAGCAGCGGCGGCCGCACGGGCTCCGTGCCCTTGCAGTGCGGCAACTGACGAGCCGAAGAGACTGCCTTCACACCGACGCCGGGTTCCTTCACGGGAGCCCGGCGTTCTTGTCTGTTTTGGCTGACACGCCCGGTGGTTGCGCCGGTGCTCGGTCGCAGCAAAGAAGGGCGCCATGCGTCGCCTCCTTCTCGTCCTCGCGGTCGCCACCTCGTGCACGCCGCCGGCTCCGAAGCCCGTGCCCATCGAGCGCTTCGGCTTCACGCCGCGCTGGGCCTACCAACCGTGGATCTCGAAGGACATCAGCACTGGCGCCGACACCTTCGACTTCGTGGGTGGCTTCGAGCAGCGCGACATTCCCGTGGGGGTGGTCGTGCTCGATAGCCCCTGGGAGACCAACTACAACACCTTCATCCCCAACGACTCCCGCTACCCGAACTTCGAAGACATGTTGGCGAACCTGCACGGCCGCAACGTGCGCACGGTGTTGTGGATCACGCAGATGCTCAACGACGCCTCGCTCGACGTCGAGGTGGGCGGCGACACGTACCCGGGCCCGGCCGACGGCTTCAACGAAGCCAAACGCCGCGGCCTCTTCGTCAACGAGGGCAAGACGCACTTCTGGTGGAAGGGCACCGGCGGCGGCATCGACTTCTTCAACGACGAAGCGAAGACGTTCTGGCACGCGAAGCAGGAGCGCGTGCTCAAGGTCATCGACGGGTGGAAGCTCGACTTCGGCGAAGAGTACCTGCGCGAAGGCAATCAACTGACGACGCCTGCCACCGACGTGGTGGTGAAGACGAAGCAGGGCGACAAGTCGCTGCAGGCGTACTCCGAGGCCTACTACGAGGACTACCTGACCCACGCGCGCTCGGTGCGCGGCGACCAGTTCCTCACCATGGTGCGCCCCTACGACCGCTCGTACGGCTACCCGGGCCGCTTCTTCGCGCGAAAGGAGCACGCGCCCATCGGCTGGGTCGGCGACAACCGGCGCGATTGGATTGGGCTCGAAGACGCGCTCGACCACATGTTCCGCTCGGCGAAGGCGGGCTACGTGGCGGTGGGCTGCGACCTCGGTGGCTACCTCGACGTCGACGATTTGAACGTCACCGGCCCGAAGATTCCCTTCAGCCAGACGAACTTCGCGCGGTGGACGGCGATGAGCGCCATGTCGGCCTTCATGCAGCTGCACGGGCGCGGCAACCTCACCCCGTGGACGGTGCCCGAGCGCGCCGACGAGACGGTGGCGCTGTACCGCTACTGGGCGAAGCTGCACGTGCAGCTCGGGCCCTACCTCTTCTCGACGGGCGAAGCGGCGTATCGCGGCAAGGGTGACGTCATCCTCCGGCCGCTCGGCGCGGAGAGCGCGTGGCCCGGCGACTACCGCTACCTGCTCGGCAACGGCTTTCTCGTCGCGCCGATTCTCGATGACACCGGCCGGCGTGACGTGTGGCTGCCCGAAGGCGCGCGCTTCTTCTCGTGGTGGGACGAGAGCGCCGCTCCGCTCAACGGCGGTGGAACGCTGGCGAACCTCGACTTCACCGACCGCACCCGCATTCCCATCTTCGTGAAGGAGGGCGCCATCATCGTCGCCGACGTGAAGGACGCGACGACCCGGCTCGGCAGCGCGGCGCACGCGGGGAAGGTGACCGTGCTGACGTGGCCTGCGGCGACCGAGACGAGCTTCACCGTCTACGAAGACGTCGAGGCCGACTCGTACGCCATCACCGTGCGCCAGGGGCAAGTGAAGCTCGACGCCGTGAAGCAGGGCGCGTTCGTGCAGATCTGGAGCGACACGGCGCCGACCTCGGTCTCGCTCGACGGCAAGGCGCTCACGCAGCGCGGCTCGAAGGCCGAGCTCGACAGCGCCGACGATGGCTTCGTGGTGAGCGCCTCGTCGAAGCTGTTCTGGGTTCGGGTGCCCGCGAAGGCGTCGGGCGCCGCGACGCTCACGTGGAATTGAACGCGCTGGTGATGACGTGAGCGTCGGAGCCATGATGCTCGGCTCGAGATGACGCACGCGACACCACCAACCGCGCGGGTCGAGTGCCCGAGGTGCCGCACGTCGTTCCCCGCGGGCCCGCACGCAGACAAGACCGTCGTGGTGTGCGGTTCGTGCGGGCAGCACTTCGCCATCGACTTCCGGCCGCCAGACGAGACGCGGTTGACCTGCAGGGCGTGCGGCACCGCCTTCATCGGGCAGGGCATCATCGAGGGAACGCCCGTCGAGTGCGGGCACTGTGGCGAGCTGTGGGTCGTCGGGAAGGAGTCGACGAGGCCCGTCGCGCCTTCGCCACCGGCACGAGACGCCGAACCCGAGGAGCCGAGGCGCGCTCCGCCCGGCTCGCCGCCGATGACGACGACGTGTCAGCGCTGCAGCCAGCTCGTGCTCGTGCGTGGGCCTGCGCCCGCCTCCATCGTGGCGGCCGGGTGTGGTGACTGCGGAGCGACGCGCCTCGACGCAGCAGGTGTCGCCCGCCGCCGCGCCGCCTCGTTGCCCACGTCGGAGACCGAAGGCTTCGTCTGCCCCGTCTGTCGTGAGCCCGCGCTCGTCGCGGCTGGTGCCGCGTTCTCGTGCGGCGCGTGCGGCGAGCGGTTTCAGGCGCTGTCGGAACAAGCCGAGCCCATCGCCACCGCCGAGACCGCGCGCCTCGTGCTCGGTCACCCACCGACGGCGCGCGCCGCGCCCGGGCCCATCGCGTCGCGCTGCACCGAGTGCAGAGGCATGCGGCTCGAGCGTGGGCCGGGGCCGCGGTCGGTGCCGGTGTCTGGCTGTGACCGCTGCGGGCTCCCGAAGCTCGATGGGGCCGCGTTGGCGGAGCGCCTCGAGGCCAACCGCCGGCGCGTCGCGCACAAACGGGTCGACTTCTTCGCCTCACACGTCACTTTCTGCCTCGTCTGCCTCAACCAGCGCGTGCGGCAGATTCGGGAAGACCACTTCGAGTGTTCGGCGTGCGGAGAGGTCTACGACCGCCCCGTCGAGTCGGGCGTGGTGCCGGCGGTCGCGCCCCCGGTGCCGAAGGGCCGGCCCGACTCACGGCTCGCGTTGCTCGAGCGCATCGCCGCCTCTCCATACGACGACGGGCTGCGGCTCTCGTTGGGAGAGCTCTACGAGGCCCAGGGCGACCCACGCGCCGAGTTCATCGCGTTGCAGCTCGCCGAAGCGCGGGGGCAGGGCAGCCCGTCGGCGCGCGAACGCATCGCGAGTCTGCTCGAGCGACACGGCGCGCGTTGGGTGCCCCGCGGCATCAACCTCGAGTTCTCGGAGTTCCGTCGCGGGCTGCTGCACACCGCGTACTGGTTCGACGAGACCGACGTCGACCACCACGCGTGGATGAGCGTCGAGCGCCTCGTCATCGGTGCGCTGTTGCCTGAAGGCGCGCGGGCTCCTTTCGACGAGACGCTCCGGCCCGCGTTGCGAGAGCTCGAGGGGTGTCGCAGCCGCATGCTGGTCGGGTTGCTCGCAGCGCCTCCGCCGAAGCTCGAGCAGCTGCGCCTCGAAGTGTCGCGCGCCGAGTTCGTCGCCGGCCTGGAGCTGCAGATGGAGCAGGTCATCGACCGGTTGCCGCTCGTCACGCGGCTCGGCTTCGGCACCAGCGTCGTCGCCTCACCCGGTGCGTCGGAGTTCTCAGGGCCGAACCCGCTCGTCGACGCGCTCGTCACGCGCCTGCGCACGAAGCTGCACGTGCTGCGCGTTCCAGGCACCGGGGAGCGGCCGGTGATGGTGCAGGCGCTGCTGCGGCGGGTCGCTCCCGAGCTGGTGGTGCAGCTCGAGTTCTTCAACTCGCCGGCGGGCAGCGCGTGGCTCGAGGTCGACACCTCGCGCATCACCCTCTGTACCGAAGGCCACGTGGGCGACCCACCCATCGAGGCGATGAAGGGCGTGATGCGCGCGGCCGGCTTCGCGAAGGTGACGGCGCTCGACGTCGGCAAAGGCGAACGGGTGTCGGTCTCGACGAGGTGACGATGGCTTTTCGAACCGTGACGGCAGAGCGCCTCGAGCACGATGGCTTCTTCTGCCGCATGAGCCAGATGGAGACCGCCGGCAATCAGCAGAAGGTGCGCTGGGCGCGCGCGCGGTTCGCCGAGGGGTTGTCGCTGACGCTCCTGGGCGGGAAGGAGCGCGGCTTCGTCGAGGTGATGCCGGGCGAGCACTGCTGGCGGCCGATTCACGCGAAGGGCTGGGACGTCGTTCACTGTCTCTGGGTCGTCGGCGCGTCGAAGGGGCGCGGTCGCGGCGGGGCGCTGCTCGACCTGGTGGAGGCGCGCGCGAAGGAGCACGGCCGTGCGGGTGTGGCCGTCGTGACCCGCGAGAAGCACTGGGTGACGCCGCGCAGCTTCTTCGAGCGGCGCGGCTACACGGTGGCCGACGAGACCGACGGCTTCGTGCTGCTCGCTCGGGCGCTCGAGCAGGGGCCTCGTCTGCCGCGCTTCGTGACGCACGACTTCGCTGGGCGCCTGCGCCAGTACCCCTCGGGGCTCGTCGTCGTCCGCACCGCCCAGTGTCCCTATCTCGAGGACGCGACGGGCAATGCGCTCGCGCTCGCCAGGGCGTTGCGGGTGCCGGCGCGCGTGGTCGAGTTCACGTCGGCCAGGCAGCTCCGCGCCGAGGCGCCGACGCCGTACGGCGTGTTTGCGATTTCACTCGACGGGAAGCTGCTGTCGACGACGTATGAGCTGCCGAAGCTCCTGGCGAAACGCGCGGCGCAGCTCCGTTCGGAGTGACTGCTTGTCGTCTCGCCCCTGTGTTTCCTGGTCACGTCGCGGCGCCACGCGTGGCCCGAGTCCCAAACGAAGCAGCTGGGTGTCGCTTCTCCATGTGACGGGCCGTGCTCGGGCTTCAGGCAGGCGCGGCGTCGCGCTCCAGACAGACACGTTGCGGCGCCACGCGTGGTGGAACAGCGGGTGATTCCTCCGAGCTCGCGCTCCAGCCAGGGCGACGCTCAGCCGGACGAAGGGCGATGTGTTCCGCGGCGAGTGGGCCGCATCGCGAACAGGGTCAGTGCCAGCAGCAGGCCCGAGGCGTCGTCGCTCGCGCCGCAACCGCACCCGACGACGAGCTCGCGACGCTCGACGCCACCGTCGAGCGCTCCCGCATCTGCCACTCCAGCGTCGACAGCCCCCGCGTCGACACCGGCATCCATTTCGACGCTGGCGTCTCGGCCGCTCTCGACGCCCGCATCGGCACAGGTCACCGTCACCTGAATCTCCTCCTCCACCGTGCCCACCGCGTTGGTGAGCGAGACGGTGACGGTCTGCGTGCCACGGGTGCGTTCGGGCACCACCCAGGTGAAGACGCCGTCGGGGCTCACGGCCGCACCCATGGGGCCGTTGATGAGCTGCCACACCCGCGGAGCGTCGCCTGCGCCCATGAGCTGAACGACCGCGGGCCGCCCGCACTGCAACGTCAGCGCGTCGGTGGCGATCGACGGGCCAACCCCCACCACGGCACCGACGTCGACTGGCGCCGATTCCGCGCTGAACGCACCGACGTTGCCGAGCGCGTCGGTGCCGCGAATCGCCCAACGCCAGCGCCCCGGCCCGACGAAGCGCTGCGTGGCGTTTCCACTGACGGAGACGACGCTCGAGCCGCCATCCTCGAGGCGCTCCTGCAGGTCGATGGATGTCACGGTCGAGAGCGCGTCGACGGGCGTGCTCCAGGTGATGGTGACTCGCGCGCCACCATCGGCGGCGCTGGCGGTCACCAACGGTGGCTGTGCAGAGGGACCCGTCGAGTCGAGCGTCGCCGTCACCGCCGCCGTCCAGTCCGACTCGTTCTGTGCGAGGTCGCGCGCGAGTGCCCGGTAACGCCAGCGCCCGTCGCCGCGGCTCAGCGACACCATCGAGCTGCCCGCGTCGACCATGAAGCTCGCGATGCCGCCGTCGGCTGCCGTCTCTTCGACGACGACACTGACGGGGCCGACGAAGTCGTCGGGCACAGGGCTCCACGAGAGCGTGAGCGGACCAGTGCGAGCCGCGAGGGGAACGAGCGAGAGGCCCTGTGGTGCAGCGGGAGCCGTGCGGTCGAGCTTCACCGCCTGTGACGGCGCAGACCACGGGCCCACCACGCCGCCCCTCACCACCGCGACGCGTGCCACCATGCTGCCCTCGTCTTCGAGCTGCACCCACGCCTCGGGGCTGCGGGAAGCCGGGCGACCGTTGATGCCGTCTCTCCACACGCAGCCCGCGTCGAGGTTGCAGAACGACACGACCCAGAACTCCGCGTTGGGAATGCCCGCGTCCCAGGTGATGGTGGTGCCGTAGCCATTCGTCACCGTCTGCTCGAACACGGGCGGCGCAGGCTGAGGCAGGCTGCGATCGGCCATCACGACCACGACGGGTTTAGGCCCCAGCGGCAGGTCGGGCAGGTTCCACGCGTTGTCGCGCGCCTCGAGCCACACCTCCCAGGCGCCTTCGCCGAGGTAGGTCTCGAACGGGTTGGCGAGGCTGAGGTCGAGGTTGAAGCTCGAGAAGTCGTCGAGGCCGACGGGCGAGACGCGCAGGAAGTAGCCCTGAACGCCGCTGAGCGCGTCGCTTCCAGGTGAGTAGGGGAGCACCACGCGGCCCGTCGACACCAGCGTGCCTGCATCGACCCGCGGAGAGATGGGCGGGGTCCAGTCGGTGCGAAAACACTGCTCGGCGCTCGGAGGGCCTTCTTCGCCCAGCACGTTGCGGTGGTACGCCCGCCAACACCAGCGAGCGCCTTCGGGCTGGAAGGGCAAGGCGGTGTTCAGGCCCCACCGGGAGTTCGTCTGCTCGGTCAACGTGGCGGTGTAGCCACCGTCTGCCGGGCGGAACTCGATGCGCAGCCCGCCCGCAGGGAGACCAGCGTCGTCGGAGAAGTCGACCACCGAGAAGTACGCGCCACGCCCAATGGTCCACCCGTCGGCGCCGGGCTCCGAGAGCACGGGCGCGAAAGGCACCGCCAACGTCGAGAGCAGCACGACCGCGAACACCGGCCGAGCCTAGTCGAAGCCTCAGCGCGAGGGGCCGAACAGGTCCTGCAGCTGGCCGTACTTGTCGCGATAGTCCTGGAGCGACAGCTTGATGGTCTCGAGGGCCTCTTCGCGGCCATAGACCTCGGCGATCTCCACCGCGGGTTTGGGGCTGTCGGGCAGCTGCTTGTAGGTGAGGAAGTAGTGACGCAGGCGATCGATGAGCTGCGTCGGCACGTGGGCGACGTCTTTCCACCCGCCGTAGACGCTGTCGCCCTTGAGCACCGCGATGATTTTGTCGTCGGCCTGGCTGCCGTCGATCATGCGCAGGCCGCCGATGGGAATCGCCTCGATGAGAATGGCGCCGTGCTGAATCGGCTTCTCGGTGAGCACACAGATGTCCATCGGGTCGCCGTCGCCCTGAATGCCCGGCCGGCCGACGCGCTCGCTGCAGCGCTGGCCCACCTTGGTGTTGCAGAACGTGCGGGGAATGAAGCCGTAGAGCGAGGGCGGCTGGCTCGAGAAGCGCTGCGGGCGATCGAGCTTCAGAATGCCGGTGGCCTTGTCGACCTCGTATTTGACGGCGTCGGTGGGCACCATCTCGATGTAGCTGGTGACGATGTCGGGCGATTGATCGCCCGGCGACACGCCGTGCCACGGGTGCGCCTGGAAGAAGAGGCCGAAGGCCTGCGTGAGCGACGGAGTCATGGCCTCGTCTCTACACCGGTTGTCGTGCTCGCGCCTCGTTCAGGGCGGGTAGGTCTTCGGCAACCCTGAAAGCGCTGCTTCTGCGAGCGGTACGTCTTCTGGCCGGTCGACCGCCGCCGAGTCGTGCTTCGTCAGCACGCAGTGAATGGCGATGCCGTGGCCGAGCGCGCGGAGCTGCTCCAGGGACTCGGTCTGCTCGAGCGCCGTCGGCTTCAACGTCGCGAGCTGCTGCAGCGTCTTCACCCGGTAGCCATAGATGCCCACGTGGCCGAGCCGTTGAATGCCCGGGCCTGCGTCGCGCTGAAATGGGAGGTCGGCGCGCGAGAAGTAGAGGGCGCGGCCCTGCTCGTCGAGCACCGCCTTCACCACGTTCGGGTTGCTTCGCTCTTCGTCACGCAGCGGCCGCACCAGCGTCGCCATCGAGACGGCGTCGTTCGAGAACACCTGCCCGAGCGCCCACAACGCCTGCGGGTGGAGCGCGGGCTCGTCTCCCTGCACGTTCACCACCACGGCCTCGGCCGGGAGCTTCAGCGCCTGCGCGACCTCGGCGACACGATCGGTGCCCGACGCACAGGTGGGCGACGTCATCATCGTCTCTCCACCGAAACCGCGGACCGCCGTCGCGATGCGCTCGTCGTCGGTCGCCACGATGACGCGCTCGAAGCTCTTCGACTCGTGGCAGCGCTCGACGACGTGCTGGATCATCGGTTTGCCGCTGATCAACGCGAGCGGCTTGCCCGGAAAGCGCGACGACGCAAATCGCGCAGGAATCACGGCGGTGACGGTCATGGGTGGGGTTCTTGCCAGCATGCACGATTGCCGGGTAGGCATGACGTCATGACGACGACGAAGCTCGGTTCCGTCCCCACTTCTCCGAAGCTGCCTTCCGTCTCGACCCGCACCACGACGCCGACTGCGACTGCTGCGGTCGCGAAGGCGCTGGGCGTGACGAGCGAGACCTCGCAGGCCGTGACCTTCGACGCCGCCGCTCAGGAGCGCGCGGGTGTGCTCAACCCCGCTGGCCAGCACATCGCGAAGTCGGCCGACCCGGGTGCGCTGTGGGGCGAGAAGCCGGCGAACCCCGCGAACGCCGAGCTGCGCGCCGCGATGATGGAGTTCCGCAAGCTCTCGCCCGAAGGCCAGAAGGCGAAGATCGAAGAGCTCAAGACGAAGCAGGACGCGCTCTCGAAGAAGATGCTGGCCCGCATCGAGACCCTCGACGCGCGGTACAAGCAGATGCGCAACGTCGACAAGGGCGAGATGCTGCGCAACCTCGGCAACAAGACCGACGCGATGTCGCCCAGCGAGAAGCAGCACCTCGACACGTTGCTCAACAAGGCCGACGGCATCGCGAAGCAGATCGAAGAGCTGAAGGCGAAGGCGGCGACGCTGCCCGACTCGCGCTCCGCGACGCCCGAGCAGAAGGAAGAGCGCACGAAGCTGGCGCGGCAGATCAAGAACGCCCGCTCGCGTTTGTCCGACGCGACGAAGGCCGCCACCACCTACGTCGACTCGCTCGGCCTCAAGGCCGATCGCCTCGCGGTGAACGAGCAGAAGATCGACCCGAACGCGCCGGCGCCGAGCAGCTCGAGTTCGCTGCTGTCGATGATGGCCGAGTGGTTCCACTTCGACAAAGTCATCAACTTCTTCACGGGCGTCTTCACCGGCCTCATCACGTTCGACGAAATCAACATGACGCCGACGCAGCGCGAGACGGTTCGCGAGCGGCGCACGGAAGAGGCGAACAAGGAGCTCGATCGCCGCCTCGAGGTTCGTCGCGAACACGAGAAGCGCGTCGACTCGACCGTCTCGAACCGCAAGCAGTCGGAGCACGTGGAAGAGGTCGACCCGCGGACGCAGCGTCAGTCGCTCGAGGCCGCCCTGCGCAGCTTGAGCAAGAACGACGTGCCGACTGGCACCGCCCGCGCCCGCTGAAGCGTCACTTCGCGGGAATCGCTGCACCTTCGAGGGCCGCGACGATGCGGAGCGCTTCGCGGCTGCTGACTTTCAGCCCCTTCGTTTTCGCGTTCTTCACGAGCAGGGAAGCGACCTGCGCCAGTGTCGCGCCATCGGCTGCGTCGGCGACGTCGCCTGCGAGTGCTGCCAGCGCGTGAAGCCGCTCAGGCTTGATGTCGGGCAGGGCGCTCTCGAGCTGGGGCCGTGTCACTCGCGCAGGCTCGAAGCCATAGCGCGCCAGATGCACGCGGCGGAGTGAGGAAGTCCACCGTGCGACGAGCTCGGCCGTGATGGGCCGAAGACCGGTGCGGAGCTCTCCGGCCAGCTCACGCTCGATGAGAAACGAAACCTCGTCGTACGTCTTCGCCAGCGTGGCGCCATCGACCAGCGCGGCCTCGATGGCGGTGATGGCGGCTTCGACAGCGGCCGTGCGTTCGGCGAATGAGGCGCTGCGCCAGCTCGCCGCAGTCTGCATGGGGAAGGTCATGCTCACACCGCCTGACTGAAGAGGCACGCCTCGCAGTCTTCGCCGATGCAGGTGTGCGTCCATCGCTGGTTCACGACCTCGGACTCGAGCTCGAACGCAGACTGAATCGTCGCGTCGATTACGTCCGCCGTTCCGGGAGTGAAGAGCACCGCCTCGGCCGCCGAGAGCCACGCGTCATGTCCGTCCGAGAGCGACCACGCCTGGAGCGGGCGATCTCCCAAGAGCGCCAGTGGCGCAGCAGGCATGCCCACGAGCCGGCCAGCAAAGGCCTCGAGCTGTTGGCGTTCGAGCTCGTTCAGCGGCTCAGGCAATCGAACGGTGCGGCGATGGCGAAGGTGAACGGGCACGGTGGCGACGCTACTTCGGGAGCACCACCCGGTAGAGCGCGGCGTCGCCCTGCCGCACCTCGAGGAGCCGCCCATCGGCGGGCACGCGCTCGAACTTCTGCGTGGTGCCCATCGCGTCGGGCCAGCGAACCGTCAGCTCATCGACGCCGTCGCACGCGCCAACGCCCACGTGCACCACGAGGTCATTCTGCATGCCGAAGTGGCCGTAGCCGCCGCCCACCTCGCGCACGATGGTCTTTCCGCCGGCCTTCACCGTCACCTTCGCGCCGATGGCCGCGCGGTTCGTCGTCGTTCCATTGCCACGCAAGCGGAGCAGCAGTGACTTCCCGGCCGGCCCCTGGTTTTCGTACAGCTTCACCTCGTTGCCCTTCTTCCAGAGCGCGGCGCAGTCCCGTGCAGTGCTGGCTCCGGCGATGACGTCGAGGTCTCCATCACGGTCGAAGTCGGCGATGGCGAGGCCCGACATGCACGCGTGCTTGAGATTGAACGGCTCGGCCTTGTCGACGAAGCGCCCGTCGGCCTGCTGCTGGAGGATGACGCCGTACTGATCCGGGTAGTCGCTCGCCGCGACGATGAGGTCTTGCAGGCCGTCGTTGTCGAGGTCTCCGCCCGCGGCCATCAGCCCGCCTTCGTTCCACGACGAGCCGATGCGCGGCAGGCCCATGCCCGTCGTCTGATTGCCGGGCCGTGTGAAGCGCACGTTCGAGCCCATCGACTCGTTCTTCAGCAGCTCGGAGCTGTCACTGCCTGTGCCCGCCCAGAAGTGGTGAATCTCGGCGCTGTAGAGGTCCTGCTTGCCATCGCCGGTGAGGTCGCCGCACCAGGTGGTGAAGGTGTTGCCGTTGTTCCGCCATGGCTGGTCGTCGACACCGTCGTTCCAGCTCGAGCCCGGGTCCATGCCGCAGCCGATGTTCGGCCGGCCCACGGTCGCGCAGCGCGCGTCGGCCTGGTTCACCGTGCACCAGCACTTGAAGTTCTCGTTGTCGGCGTACTCGACGTTGCTGTCACCCGCGAAGCCCGAGGCCTCGCTCTGGTCGACGAAGCGGCCGCGCCCGTCGTTGCGGTAGAGCAGGTTCTTCTGCCGGCCGTACGCGCTGACGAGCAGCTCCGGCGCTCCGTCGTCGTCGAGGTCGCAGCTGGTGACGCCGTACGCAGGCCGGTGATTGGTGAAGGTGTCGAAGCCCGAGCGCGTGGTGGTGAGGCCGGCCGGGTCGGTGTTCTTCGTGAAGCCTCCGGTGCCCTGACCGAGCAGCAGCTGCGCCTGCAGGCCCTGATAGGTGCGGCCGTAGTACTCGTAGAAATAGCCGACGAAGAGGTCGAGCTTTCCGTCGCGGTCGGCGTCGGTGAAGGTGGCCGAGGTGGTGGGCAGGCGCTCCGAGGCGCTGCCGCGAACGGGCGTTGGCGGTGCGAGGGAGAAGTGGCCCTTGCCGTCGTTGAGCATCAGCTCACTGCGGTCGCCGATGTCGGGCTTCGACGGGTCGTCGTACGTGCCCGAGAACGCGTCGAGGTCGCCGTCATTGTCCACATCACCGAAGACCGCGAGGTGGGCCGCGCGCCAGTGCGTCTCGCTCCCGTCACGAACCTGGAAGAGCCCGTTGCCCGTCTCGTCGACGAAGCGGCGCAAGCCGTCGGGCCCTTTTCGGTTCATCAGCTGCCACACGAGCCGCGCGCCACCATCGGGCTGCTGCAGCTGGCGCACGTTCGACGAGACGGCATGCACGACGAGGTCGGGGTAGCCGTCGGCGTCGAGGTCGGCGACGGTGAGCCGATTGCCGCGCACCTGGTCGAGCGCCCACGTCTCGGTGGTGTCGACGAAGAGCGCGCCTGGCGTCGACGCGGTGCACACGGGCGCCGCTTCGAGCGGAGCGACGCGGTCGTCGAAGGTGACGGCTCCGGTGCCGCCGAGCGCCGTGCTGTTCGCGGGGGAAAGACAGGCCGAGCAACCGAAGAGAACCAGCAGCAGGTGACGCATGCCGCGCGCAGTACCGGGGCCCGCTCGTGGTTTCCACCGTAAGCCGGGAGAACATCCTGACGCGACGGGAGGCTCAGTGCACCGCTGCGCGCAACGGCAGCACTTCCAGCAGCTCTGCTTCGGCCGAGAGCAGCACCTCGAGCCGCGCCTCCACCACGTCTTCCGGCTCCACGGCTTTTGCGAGGCGCACGAACAACTTCTGGTGGCCGTCTTCGCTCTTCGCGAGCTCGGCGTAGAACTTCTTCAGCGCCGGGTCGGTGAGCCCGCTCGCGAGCAGCTCGAGCCGCTCGAAGCTCCGCGCTTCGATGATGCCGGCGATGAGCAGCCGGTCGAGGCGCCGCTCCTTCGCCGGGTTTCGCACCAGCACCTGGAGCCCCTTCGCGTACGGGTCGCCACCATCACGGCCCAGCGTCAGCCCACGTGCCTCCATGATCTGCAGCACCTTCGCGAGGTGTGACGCCTCTTCTCTCGCGAGCCGCGCCATCTGCGCCGGCAGGCCGGGCACCTCGGGGTGGGCCTGCAGAATCGACAGCGCGTTCGCGGCCGCCTTCTTCTCGCAGTGCGCGTGGTCGATGAGCACCTCGTCGAAGTGGGCGAGGGCGTGCGGCAACCAGCGAGGCGAGGTGACGGCTTTGAGCTGCATCGAAGAGCCTCGTTACTTCGGCGCGCTCACCTTGCGAAAGTCGCCGACCTTCACCACCGTGAACCGCGCAGGGTCGATGTTCTTCTTGAGCGCCGCGGTCACGTCCTTCGACGAGAGCGCCTTCACCGCGTCGTCGAACTTCTGCTCCCACTCGAAGGTGCGGCCCGTCTCGAGCTGCTCGGTCAGCTCACCCGCGACGCCGCTGTCGTCGGCGCGGCCCTGCTCACGCTGCTGGAGCAGACCCTTGCGCGCGAGCTCGAGCTCGGCGTCGGTGAAGCCCTTGTTCACGGCCAGCTCGAGCTCTTCCTTGAAGCCCTTCTCGACCTTCGGCGCGTTCTCGGGCGCCGAGATGGCGTAGCCAAGCAGCGCGCCGTTGTCTTCGAAGGTGCCCGCGCGGAGGAAGGTGCCCGCGCCGTAGCTCCAGCCCTCCTTCTCACGCAGCCGCTGCGGCACGCGCCCGTTGAGGAAGCCGCCGCCCAGCATCGCGTCGGCCAGCACGAGCGCCGCGTAGTCGGTGTCCGTCTCCTTCAGTGGGAGCGTGGTGCCCGTGACGAAGCACGCCATCGCCTTGTCGGGCGTGTCTTGCGTGAGGTTCTTCGGCTCCACCTTCACGAACGGGCGGGGAATGCGCACGTACGGCTCCTTCGCCTTGAAGCTCCCGAGCTTCTCGGTGAGCTGCTTCGTCACCGCCTCGGGGTCGAAGTCGCCGACGACCGCGCCGAAGCCGGCCTGCGCGCCGTACACCTTCGCGTGCAGGGCCTTGAGGTCTTCCAGCTTCGCGGCCTTCACCTCGGCCATCTGCTCGTCGAGCGTCAGCACGGCGAACGGGTGACCCTTGGGCCAGGTGTTGATGGCCTTCTGCAGCCCGAGGAAGGCGAGCGCGTTGGGGTCGTCTTTCTTCTGCTCGAGCTCGGCCAACAGCTCGCGCTTGAGCGACTCGAGCTCGTTCTTGTCGAACGCGGGCTGCGTCAGCGCCTCGGCGACGAGCGAGAGCGTGTCGGCCAGCTGAGGCTTGCGCACCTCGATGGAGACGACGACGCCCTGCGCATCGGCGCGCATGCTCACGCTGGCCCGCAGCGCATCGAGCGCGTCTTTGTACTGCTGGCGCGTCTTCGACTTCGTGCCGCGCGACAACATGCGGGCGGTGAGGTCGGCGTTCGTCTTCTGGTTCTGCAACGTCTTGTCGCTGCCGTAGGCGAGCCGCAGCACCACGTGCACCGTCTCACCGCGCGTCTTCTTCGGCAGCAGCGCGAGCTTCATGCCGAACGGCAGGGTCGTGCGGGTCGTGCGCGCATCGAGGTTCTTGTTGCTGGCCTCGAACACCTCACCCTTCGAGAGCGCCTCCTGGCCCTTGTAGCTCTTGAGCACGGGGCCGAGGTCGACGAGCGCGGGGATCTCGGCGCGGTCGGGGCTCTCGGTCGGCACGTACTCACCGAGCGTGCGGTTCGACTGCTTCAGGTACTTCATGGCCACGCGGTTGGCGTCGGCGGTGGTGACGGCCTTGATGCGGTCGCGGTGCAGGAAGAGCAGGCGCCAGTCGCCCATGGCCGCGAACTCCGAGAGCAGCACGCCGATGCGCTCGCTGTCGTTGAGCACCAGGTCGATCTGCTTGAGCAGCTGGCCCTTCGCGCGCTCCACCTCGGCGTCGGTGACGGGCGTCTTCACGAGGCCCTCCACGGTCGACACGAGCACCTCGCTCGCCGGAGCCGGCTTTTCCTTCTGGTTCAGCTCGGCGAAGCAGAGCAGGGCGCCGGGCTCCTTGAGCTGGAAGTTGAAGCAGCCGGCCTTGGCGGCCTTCTTCTGCTCGACGAGGCCCTTGTAGAGGCGGCCCGACGGCGAATCGCCGAGCACCTGGGTGAGCACGTCGACGGCGGCGTAGTCGGGGTCGCTGCCGGCGGGCACGTGGTAGCCGAGCGCGAGCACGGGCGTTCCACCGACGCGGCGCACGGTGATGGCGTGCTCTCCGTCCTGCACGGGCTCGACGGTGTACGTCGTGGGCAACACGCGCTTCGGGCGGGGAATGTCGCCGAACGAAGCGGCGATCCACTCCAGCGCCTTCGCTTCGTCGAACTTGCCGGCCACGACGAGCAGCGCGTTGTCGGGCTGGTAGTAGCGCGCGTAGAAGGCCTGCAGTCGCTCCTGCGGAACGGTCTCGATGTCGCTGCGGGCGCCGATGGTGGTGGCGCCGTAGTTGTGCCACGTGAACGCCGCCGCCATCACGCGGTCGAAGAGCACGCTCTGCGGCGAGTTCTCACCCATCTCGAACTCGTTGCGCACGACCGTCATCTCGGGCGCGAGCTTCTCCTTCGTGATGACGGTGTTCACCAGCCGGTCGGCCTCGAGCGAGAGCGCCCACTTGAGGTTCTCGTCGCTGGCCGCCAGCGTCTCGAAGTAGTTCGTTCGGTCGTACCAGGTGGTGCCGTTCGCGTCGGCGCCCTTCTCGGTGAGGGCCTTCTTGATGTCCTTGAACGACTTCGTCTCTTTGAAGAGCAGGTGCTCGAGCAGGTGAGCCATGCCCTTCTCGCCGTAGTCTTCGTGGCGGCTGCCGACGAAGAGGGTGAGGTTCACCGTGACGTTGGGCTTGCTCGAGTCGGGCACGAGCAGAATGCGCAGACCGTTGGGCAGCGAGTACTCGGTGAGGCCTTCGGCCGTGGCGACCTGCGTCGGCTTCACGGGAGCGCCGGCGAGGGAGACGGCGACGAGCGTGGTGAGGAGCATGCGTGGCAGACACTACGCAGCTGCCCGCGAGTCAATGCATTGGTGTCAGCCGAATGGAGTCGTGAGATCGTCGCGGCATCGTGTTCGCGCTCCTCATGTGCTCGGTGCTGGCGCAGGCGGCTGATGCTCCGACGCTGGCGAAGGTGGAGCGCAGCGCGAGCCTGCTCGAAGCTCGGCCGACCACGCAGCAATTGGTGGTGCGTGCGTTGCTCGCGCCGGTGAGCGCCGCGGGAGGCACGGGCACCGGCATTCTCATCGGCGCCGGCATCGGCTTCGGGCTGGGCTTTCTCGGTGACCTCGTCACGCTCGCGCGCGGGCCTGGGCCGCTCATGCTCGGCGCGGCGAACTTCATGTCGACGGTGGGCGCCATCATCGGCGGCGTCATCGGCTACCTGCTGGGCTCGAGCTCGCCCGGCCAGCTGTACGAGACGTCGTTGTCGGCGCGCAAACGCGCGGTGCTCTGGGGCCTGCTCGTCACCGTCATCACCGGCACGGCGTGGCTGGTGGCGGTGCTGACCGGCACGTTCGTGGTGGCGCTCCCGTGGCTCATCGCGGGAGGCGCCATCGTGTCGGTCGCGGTGCCCGTCTTCTCCGACCTGTCACGGCCCCGCGTGGAAGCCGTGACGGTCGCGAGGTTCTGACTACGGCGTCAGCGCGGTGAAGAGGTCGAACGTGCCGTGGCCGGTCTGCGAGTACGAGTCGACCACAATGAAGATGGTGCGGTCGGTGGTGCCGGTGTTCGTGAATCGCGCAGTCTCGGCGCCGCTCACCGATGAGTCACTCGAGTCGAAGCACGTCGAGCTCATGCCGCACGCAGCGGCTTCGGTGAGCATGATCGACGCGTCCCAGTTGTTGGGGATGACGACGGCGGTGAGCTGCTTGCCGGGCGGCACCACGATGCTGAAGACGCGGTCGGGCCCGCGGTTCTGAAACGAGGAGCAGCTCGAGGCCGTCTCGACGTCGTCGAGGTAGTTCGTGGTGGTGAGGCCCGTGAGCGAGCCCGACATCGCGATGACCTGCGGGGCCTGGCAGGTGTCTCCCGGCATGGCCGACAGCGGAATCACCTCGGTGGTGATGGTGAAGTTGCCCGACTGTGCCTGCTCGTGGCCGTCGACGACCACCAGCGCGGTGGTTGGAGTCGTGGTGGTGTTGCGAATCACGACCTCTTCGATCGACGCCGTACGCGGGCCGTCGGAGGAGGTGGTGCACGTCGCGCCGACGGTGCCGGCGTCGATGGAGAGGCCACACGCGCCCGGTGACGCGATGACGTTCAGCACCGCGTCCCAGCCGTCGGCGGTGACGGTGGCGCGAACGAGCGAGCTCGGCGGCACGGTGACGCTGAACACCGAGTCGGGCGCGTCGGACGTCGCGGTGCAGCCACCGTTGTCGAAGAAGTCGAAGCGGCTGCTGCGGCCGGTGGTCGTCGACGCGAACGTGCCGGCGTCGAGGGCGGTGGGCGAGGCGCAGGTGTCTCCGCCGATGACGACGGTGGGCGCGGGCGACAAGGTGGCACTCAGGTTGAACGTGCCGGTGCCACTGCTGCTCGAGTCGGAGTCGACGACCAGCAACACCGTCTGTGCAGCGCCCGAGAGGTTGTCCCAGGTGAGGCGCTCCTGCGCGTCGGTGCCGGCTGCGTCGACGCCGTTCACGCAGACCTGTGCCGTGCAGTTCGCTGCGCCCTGCACGAGGTTCAAGCTCGCGTCGAAGCCCGTCGGCACCACCGTCGCCACGAGGCGCTGACCCGCCGGCACCTGCACGCTGTACGCGC
Organism: Archangiaceae bacterium; assembly: GCA_016879935.1. Lineage (GTDB taxonomy): Bacteria > Myxococcota > Myxococcia > Myxococcales > Myxococcaceae > Xiheimicrobium. The sequence continues at coordinate 31,179 of JAACJQ010000056.1, forward strand.
GGTCGACGTTGCCGTGGAACTGGCAGCGGCCCGAGAACGAGGCCTCGTAGTCGTCGTTGAAGCCGGTGAGCGGCTGGTTGGTGAGCGGCGTGCCCGGCGTGAGCACGACCGGTGAGTCGCAGGTGTCGCCAGTGAGAATCGGGTGGAAGTCGACCGACAGCGCGAACGACCCGAAGTCGCGCGCGGTGTAGCCGTCGACGATGAGCAGCACCTGTCTGGCCGCGCCGCCGTTCGTGAAGGTGAGCTGCTCGAGGTTGCCGGTCGACGCGGAGTCACGGCTGGCGAGGCACGTCATGGCTCCTGGGGATCCGCACGCGGCCGCGTTCGAGACGAGGTTGAGCGCGACGTCGAAGTTCGTGAGCGGAGAGACCGAGACGTCGAGCCGCGTCGCTGCGGGAATGTTGATCGCGTAGACGACGTCGCGACCTTCGGCGCGGAGGCAGTTCGTTCCCGGGTTTCCGTTTCCGTAGTGGGGCAGCACACCCGTGGTGTTCCCCATCACGAGCCCAGCCGCAGTGATGGCAATCGGCGCAGCACAGGTGTCTCCGGTCGGTGTTGCGGAGCCGCCAGCCGTCGCGGAACCGCCCGCGGTCGCGGAACCGCCCGCCGTCGCGGAACCGCCCGCCGTCGCGGAACCGCCCGCCGTCGCGGAACCTCCCGCCGTCGCGGAACCTCCCGCCGTCGCGGAACCGCCCGCCGTCGCAGCGCCACCCGCCGTCGCAGCGCCACCCGCCGTCGCGGAACCGCCGGCGTCACCGCCGGCCGTCGCGTTGCCACCGGCTGACGCCGTGCCGCCTGCTGACGCCGTGCCGCCTGCTGTCGCCGTACCGCCCGCATCTGACGAGCCACCTGCCGTCGCGGAGCCACCAGCCGCCGCGATTCCTCCACCACTCGCGACACCACCAGCGCTCGCTGTGCCACCGCCTGCCGATGCCGCGCCGCCAGCACTCGAGTCGCCCCCTCCCTGACTCGAGCCTCCTCCAGTCGGCGCCGTGCACTTCCCACTCATGCACGTGCTCCCCGTCGAGCACATGCTGTCCGAGGTGCACTGATCACTCGTCGGCGAAAAGCAGCCGGCCAACGAGACAAGACCCACCCACAACGGAAGCGCGCGGGCGCGCCCCCGGTACGAACGCAGCGAAGTTGTCATGGTGCGTGGGCCTTTGTGCAATCGCTGTGCACAGGCCCGCACACCGACTCAACCGCGCGGCGTTCGGGCGAAAACGTTCGATGTCGACGGTTCTCCCGCGCCGCGCGAACGACGTGGCGATCGACGACTGACACCCTGCTGGCAGGGGCTGATCACAACCGCGGTTCGACGAGAACGCGACCGTGGTTGCGTTCGCGCACAAGCAAGCCCGCGTGTGTGTTCGGCGCGCGGCTCGGTCCGTGACTTGCTCAACCACGAGGCATGCGACGACTGATGGTGCTGCTGCTCGCGGCGTGTGGAGGCGTGACGGTCACCAACGTGGATGCAGGCGCTGACGGGCCGATCTTCTCGGGCGGCCTCGGTGGCGTCGGCGGAGGCGGACTCCTCATCACAGGTGGAGGCTCAGCTGCTGGCGGCAGTGCTGCACCGTCGGGCGGCGCGGCGACTGGTGGCGGGGCGAGCGGCGGTGCCTCGGTCGTCGACGCGGGTTCTCCTCGAGATGCGGGCTTCGAGAACCCACGCTTCGACCTTCCCGATGCGGGTGATGCGGGCGCGATGACGTGCGCCTGGCTCGACGGTGACAACTGCTGGAAGCGCCACGTCGACGCGATCGTGCAGTGCGGCCTGCCGGTCGGAGCCATCGGCCAGTTCACCGCCGATGGCCGCCAGTGCGTCTTCGACGGCGGGCTGACGATGACGTTCTCGGGCGAAGTCCCCGAGGTGACGGACGGCGGCACATTCTGGATCGCGGCGTTCCGGCTCTCGACGCCGACGAACCCCTCATGCTTCGAGACGGCCTACGCGCTGGGCCGCGCGCGCTTCTCTGCAGGCTCGACGCGCGTCTGGTCTCACAACACGTCGTTGTTCAGCTACGAGATCGTCTGCCCTGACCGCTCCGTCTTCGACAACGCACCGGAGCACGGAGCGTGTTCCGACTTCGGCTTGCGCTACCTCGGCGGAGGCGTGCCCGGTCATGACCTCCACTGCGACGGCACCGAGTGCCGAGTCAGCTTCAACGGCGCGCGTGAAGGCAAACGCATCGCCGCGCGATGCCTGCGGTGACCGTCACGTCGGCTTCGGTGGTACCACCGCGTGCTGTCCGAACCGCAACGAGTCGAGCGAGAGCACGGCCTCGCGCATGAAGGCGACCAGCGCGAACACGAACAGCCCCATCGCGACGATGAACAGCACCGCCACCGCCGCGCCCAGGTTCGTCTGCGTGAGGTACCCGACGAAGGCGATGGTGATGAGCAGACAGACACTGAGCGCCGCGCCGACGCCCGAGGTGAGCGCGCGATGAATCAACCGCGCCCGATGTGACAGCGTCGACAACTCCGTGTGCGCGCGCCGCTGCTCGTCCTCGCCCAGCGTCGGGAGCTGTGACTCCAACAACCGCGCGCGGTCGATGATTCGGGAGAGCCGGGTCGTCAGCACGCCGAGGGTGGTGCCGATGGCCGAGAGCAGAAAGACGGGAGCCACCGCCAACTGAATCGTGTGCGTGATGTCCGAGAGCGCGTTGTCAGCCATGCCGACATGCTGACCGCCCCGGGCTGCGTTCGCCGCTTTTCCACCACTGCCGCGAGAAGTTCTTCCGAAGTCAGCGAGCAGCTTTCACCCAGTCTTCGATGCGATGCACGAGGCGTCGCCGCTCCGGCCCGAAGACGGGCACGAGCGGGTACGCGTGGGGCAGATCGCTCGCTTCGTCATGCTCGACGTCGACGCCGGCCACGCGCGCCTTCTCGACGAAGGCGTGAATCTCTCCGCGAAACGCCTCCTGCCCGCCGCTCGCCATGAACGTACGCGGCAGCCCCTGCAGGTCGGCGAACGCGGGTGACGCGAGCGGGTTCGTCGCATCGGCGCCGGCGAGGTATGCGCTCGCCAGCCGGCGAATCACGTCAGCCTCGAGGTAGTCGTGCGGCGCGTCGTCGACGGTCGGCGAGCTCGCGGTGAGGTCGAGCCACGGAGAGACGAGCAACAACCCGGTGACCCGCTCACCACGCAGCCGCTGCCACGCGCCGAGCGCGAGCGTTCCACCCGCAGAGTCTCCTGCGAGCATCACGTCGTCGCTCTCGTGGAGCACCGACTCGAGCACCTTCGTCACGTCGTCGAGCCCGGCGGGGAAGGGCGCCTCGGGCGCGAGGCGGTAGAGCGGAAAGACCGTGCGCCGCTTCAGCGTCGTCGCGAGCGAACGAAGAAAGTACGCGTGCGTCGCGAAGGAGCCACCATGAAAGCCGCCGCCGTGCACGTAGACGAGCAGCCCGCGCGAGGCGCCATCGGGCAGCAGGAAGCGGCACGGCACGCCCGCGACCTCGCCGTCCCACTCCTTCACCTCGGGCCACGACATCGAGCGTGACGCCGCGTCGAGCAGCGCCCTCGCCTGCTGCGGGTCTTTCGGGAGCAGGCGGCTCTGCTGCTTGAGCAGCTCGACCGTTCCCTGAATTCGAAAACTCGGCGCTGCAGGTCGTGACGTCACGGGTCTGCTGTAACCACCGAGACGCCAGGAGCCAGTGCATCGGCCTTCTCCTGGGTCAGCAGCGCGTACGAGCCCTGGCTGTTGCGCAGCGTCGCGTTGAAGAGCGCGACGGCGAAGTGGTTCATCAGCGGCTGCGCGACGGCGGCCTTCGGTGCGGGGTCGGCGCAGCCATCGTTGAGCACGCTCTTCACGTTCGCGCCGGGAATGTCGAGCTTGATGCTGTCTGACACCGCCGCGAGGTCGAACGCGCAGATGTCGGAGAAGGTGAAGTGCCCGCCCTTCGTGATGTCGAGCAGCCAGCGCGGCTTCTTCATGGCCGCCCAGCTCGGCGCGACGTTGTCGTCCCACTTCAGCGTGCGGTCGCCGTGCGCGCCCTGAATCATCACCGGAATGCCGAGGTCGGGCTTGCCGAGGTCGATGAAGAAGAGGTCGGTCGACGGAGGCGCCTGCGGCACGATGACCTTCACGCGTTTGTCGATGGCGGCGACGCGGAGCGCGGTGAGGGCTCCGAAGCTGTGGCCCGTCACGCCGACGCGCTCGGGGTCGACCATGCCGTACAGCGGGTCGGTCTCGGGCAGCCGTTGGTACGCGGTGATGAGGTACTGCGCGTCGACGGGCCGCGTGCCCAGGCCGATGCCGACGTCCTGCAGTTGGTTGCGCACCGCATAGTCGAGCGTGCCGCCTTCGTGGTCGGCAGAGACCACCACGTAGCCATGAGACGCGAGCAGCACCGTGTAGAAGGTCGACTGCCAGCGAATCGCGCCCTGCCCGTGCGAGAAGACGACGAGCGGAAACGGGCCGTGCGACTTCGCGGGCGTCGCGTCACGCACCGCGGGCGTCTCGAGCAGCGGCACGTTCACGAGCGCGGCCTTCTGCTCCTCGGTGAAGCGCTCCCTGATGTCGTAGCTGACGGTGGGCTTGCCGCGCGTGTCTTGCGTCGCCGGGTACCAGATCTCGGTGATGAGCAACCGCGGCGAACCATCGGGCTTCGGGCGGCGGCGGTCTTCGTGCGTGACGGTGCGAACGCCGACGGGGAAGGGGCCGAGCTTCGACGGTTCGGGGGTCGCGTTGGGCCCGGCGGGTTCGAACGGCAGCGGGTCGACCGCGGCCATGGGCGAGCACGCCGCGACGAAGAGGAGGGCGACGGCGGCGCGCATCACTTCACCTTCAAGAAGCCCTCGAGCGGCTTCTTCTCGTCCGACTTCTTCGCCGCCGTCCACTCGATGAGCGCCGCCTGCCACGACACCTTCGTCTCCGTCGGCGCGGGGTCGGCCTTGTTGAGCGCGAAGCCATCACCGCCCAGGTACAGGTAGTCCGACGTCGCGACCGTGTACGTCTTCTTCGGGTCGATGGCCGCGCCCTTCGCGTCGACCCAGCCGTCACCCTTCGGCTTCACGCCGGCGACGCGCGCCTCGGTGTTGTCGAGCGCCGCGAGCAACGCTTCGCCGGTGAGCTTCACGATGACGATCTGGTTGTCGAACGGCACGAGGTCGTAGATCGACGCCTTCGTCACGGCGCCCTTGGGCAGCGCCTGACGCACGCCCTTGCGGTTGAGCAGCGCGACGTCGGTCTTGAACTGCTCCTTGAGCGAGGTGGTCAGCCAGTGCGCCATCACCGGCGACTCCTGCTCGATGCCGTCTTTCGTGAACGCGATGGTTCCACCGAGCGCCTCGTCGAGCTTCTTCTTCCAGGCGTCGACCAGCTCCTTCGCTTTCGGGTCGGCGGGCGGCGCGCCTTCGGAGTTCACCTCGACCGACGTCACCACGCTCGTCACCTGCACCGGCGTCGCGCCGAGCGCCACCGAGAGCGAGACCTTCGCGTACGTCGAGAGCCGGCTGCCCGGGTAGACCAGCTTGGTGCCGCCCACCGAGTCGGGGAACGGGCCGTCGCAGCGGCGCCCCGCGAAGAAGGCGAGGTTCCAGTCGGCGTGGCCTTCGAGAATCGCCGGCGCGTCGTTGAGACAGCCGTCGCTCACGACACCGACGACGTGGGGCCCTGCGGCCTTCACGTCGGCCATCACCTTCGTCAGCGCGTCGGCCTCGTCGATGGCCTCGAGCCCCTTCATGCGCCCGGGCATCGGCGTCACCGTCGCCTTGCGCGCGGCGAGCCCGATGATGGCGACCTTCACGCCCTTGCGCGTCAGCAACCGGAAGCTGCCCAGCCCCAGCGCCTTGCCGTCATCGTCTTTCGCGACGAGGTTGGCCGCGAGATAGGGGAAGCCACCCTTGTTGCGGTTCGAGAGGAACTGCTCGCGGTTCCAGTCGAGCTCGCGGTTGCCGAGCGCCGAGGCCGCGTACCCCATCTGTCGCATCACCTCGGCCGTCGGCTCGCCCTTGAAGTAGCTCGAGATGGCCTGGCCATTCGCGTTGTCGCCGGTCGAGACGACGATGGTCGAGCCGTTCTCACACGCCGCGTCTCCCGTCTCCTTCAGCGGCCCTGCGCAGTGGCCTTCGGAGGCGACCCAGCGGCCGAGCAGCTCGGCAGCGCCACCACGCGACTTGCCCTCGTCGGTGACCGGCAACAGGTACCCGTTCTCGGCGCCCGTGATGAGCACCGTGACGGTCTCCTGCTTCAACGTCTTCGGGTCGACCGGCGCAGCGGCGTGCGTGTCGGGAGCGGGGTCTTCCTTCTTCTTGTCGGGGCAGGCGAGCAACGGCAGAACGGCGAGCAGGGCGAGAGCGCGACGCATCATGCGGCGCTCGATAGCACCTCTCAGCGAGTGAGAGCGGGACGAAGAGACTTTTCAATCTCACCGCAGAGACGCGCGCGAGGAGCCAACCGTCGAGAAGCGCGAGCGCCATCACTTCGGCACCGAAGCTGCTCAGGCACTCGTTCGCCGGGCAGGGTGATGGGGTGGGGGAAGGGGCCCGGCAGGTGATGGCGCGGAGGAGCCGAATCGGGGGATCGGCTCCTTCGCGCCTCCTTTTCGGGGAGGGTGGCGTGGGCACGCAGCGCAGCTCGAAGTTCCGGTCACATCACGACAGCCTGTTTCGCGCGGCATTCGCCCGGCCCGAAGCGCTGCGCAGCGAGGCCGAGGTGCTGCTCCCTCCGCCCTTCGTGCGCAGCCTCGACTTCAGCCGCGTCGACTTGCTGCAGACGCGCTTCATCGACGAGTCGCTGGCGCACAGTGAGAGTGACGCGACGTTTCGTATCGCGCACCACCGCCGGGAGGCGTTCGTCTACGTGCTGCTCGAGCACCAGCGAAAGAGTGACGCGCTGATGCCGTGGCGGTTGCTCCGCTACATGACGAGCGTGTGGATGAGCGTGCTCGGCCGCGAGCCTGAGCGGCGCACGCTGCCCATGCTCGTGCCGATGGTGCTCTCGAACGTGCCGGGAGGCTGGAAGGGGCCTCGCGCGTTCTCCGAGGTGGTGGAGCTCGTCGACGACGGCTTGCTGTCATCGGTGATTCCAGACTTCGAGTTCGTGCTCGACGACCTCGCCGAGGCCAGCACCGAGTCGTTGCGTGATCGGCCCGGGCCGGAGTTCACGCGGCTCGCGTTGTGGTTGCTCGCCTCGTCGTCGAACGCAGACAGGCTCATCGGTGAAGCGCCGAGCTGGTCAGACACCGTGGAGCGATTGCATCAGGAGGCCCCCGATGACCACCGCCGCGCCGTCATGTACCTTCTCAAGACCGTGAGCTTGACCCCTGCCCAGGCGAAGAAGATTCGAAAGCTCTTCTGGATGGGCCCCGACAAGCGCGTCGTCACGGTCGAAGACATCGCGTTCGCCGGGCTCGAAGAGGAGCGCGCGCAGTACAGGCAGCTCGGCCTCGAAGAAGGTCTCAAGCGGGGCGAGGGAGCGGGCCTGAAGCGTGGCCTCGAGGAGGGGCTCGAAAAGGGAATCGAGCAGGGGCGGGAAGAGCTGGTGTCCGTGCTCCGCGGTCTCTTGCTCACGCAGTGGCGGGCGCGCTTCGGCAAGGTGCCGCGCGCGGTGCAGAGCCGGTTCGCGAAGGCCGACGTGAAACAGCTCAAGCAGTGGGCACAGCGGCTCGTAACGGCGAAGTCGGCGAGCGACGTGCTCCGCTGATCAGAGCGGCCGGGTGACGAGCTCGATGACGAGCTCCACCACGTCGCGATTGCCGAGTAACCCCAGCAGCGCCGAGAACGGCTGCACACCGTAATCGCTGAGCGCGATGCGCAACCGCGCCGAGCCGCGCAGCCGATTCTCGAGCAGCGTCACCGTGACCGGAACTTCGACCTCTCTCGTCACGCCGTGCAGCGTGAGGCGGCCCTTGATGGAGCCCTTGCCCGTCTCGTCCAGCATCGACTGCGTGCTCTCGAAGTGGATGGTGGCGAACTTCTCGACGTCGAGCTGACCGGGGCCCTTGAGGTGCTCTTCGATGGTCTTGCGGTCCGGGTCTTTCACTGGCGGCCCAACGCGCAGCTTCTCTCTGAGCGCTGGCTCGTCTGGAATCAACGACGCGGTCTCGACCGTGACGTCGACCTTCACGTGGGTCGGGTCCGGCCGGTCGAGGCTGCCACCGAAGCGTGTGGCGCGAACGACGTGGTCATGACCGGCCGCAGCGGCGATGCCCCGCTTCCACACCAGCACCGAGAGCTCGCTCTTCTCGGGGTCGAGCGGCTCGGCGACGGCGACGGACGCGATGAGGCACAGCAGCAGACTTCTCACGGGCCTTCTGTGCCGGGCTCGCCTTCGCTTCGCCACCACAACTTCGACCACCGCCCGGGTGGTTCAAGTCGTTCTCGGGTAGAAACCGTCTTCGTGATCTTCCTCGCGCTCTCGTGCCTGCAGGGCCGCCCGATGCAGAGCGCGTTCGACGAGCTCGCGGGCCTCGGGGTCGGCGTGCAGCTGACGCCGGGAAACGAGCCGACGCGGCACTTCGACGCGAAGGTGAAGTCGTCGGGCGTTCCGTTTCGCACGCATCACGGGTTCTCGTTTCACGCGCGCGTCGCCCAGGTCTGGCGTGACGACGGCGCCTGCGTCATCGCGACCGACAGCGTGCATCCTCCCAAGGAGAACACGCCGGCCGCACAGCACTTCGATGCCTGGCTCGAGCAGCATGGCGACGAGCGTGTGCTCGAGACGATGTACCCGGGGTATCGGCTGGGCACCGGTGACGAGCTGGAGCGGGCGATGTCGCTCGGCGTCACCCTCGCCGTCGACGTCTCGCACCTGTTCATTCAGCGCACGTCGGGCGTGTTGACCGATGGCACGCTCCGCAAGGTGTTCGACTACGAGCGCATCGCCGAGGTGCACGTCTCGATGAATGACGGCCGGCATGATTCACATCGACTCCTGCGACGAGACGCCTTCGGGCTCGCCTGGGCGAGGGAGCGCACGAAGCACGGTCTCCCGCTCATTCACGAGGCGTATCTGCACAAGGCCACGGCCGAGATGCGCCGCGCTCAGCTCTCGCTGCTGCACGAGGCGGTGGCATGACCGGGCCAGCCATCACGTCGTCGCCGTTTGCGCTGCGCCAGTGGTCCATCGAGCACGAGGTTCGGCCGCACCTCGCGAAGGTCTTCGAGAAGAAGCCCGAGATACAGTCCGTCCTGATGTGCGTCGGGCAGTACTGGGCCGACGAAGCCGACGACGCCGTGCACTCGCACCTCGTCTTCTCGTCTCGCCCGACGCCTCGCTGGCCGCACGAGTGCGAAGACACCTATCTCGAGACCCGCGGCGACGGTGACCTCTGCTCGTCGTGCGCGTGGGGCTCGGACGAAGAGCTCGAGTTCACCTGGCTGTCGTGGGACTCCAACGGCTCCGCGATTCGCGCGTGGCAGGCGCTCTGCATCGAAGGTGCGTCGCAAGAGGAGTCACCGAACGACTCCTACACGCCCGTGTTGCTCGCCCGCCGCACCGAGGACGGCTTTTCGCTCGACGTCGTCGGGCCCGTGATGCGGCCCTGGCTCGATCTGCCGCAGACCGCGTACCCCGAGTGGTTCGAGCGGCAGGGCACGAAGGCCACCGAGGTGCACCTCGAGGCGCGAGACGCCGCAGAGCTTCCCTTTCGTGAGGCCATCGCCCAGGCGCCGTTCGACGACGGGCCTCGGCTGGTGTTCGCCGATTGGCTGCAGCAACGGCAGGACCCACTGGGAGAGTTCATCTCGTTGTCGCTCTCGAAGCAGCGCACCGACGAGGTCGAGCGCCGTCGCCAGGAGTTGCTGGCCAGGCACACCGAGGCGTGGCTGGGGCCGTTGGTTCGGGTCGTCGCGCCGGGCTCGGCCGATTTCTCGCGTGGGTTGCTCACCTCGGCGTCGGTGCACTTCGACGCGTCGACGCGCGAACTCGCGAACGACTCGCTCTTCTCGACGGTCGAGACGTTGCGCTTCGGCGCGACGAGTGAGGTCGTCTTCTCGCCGACGATGACCGCGCTGAAGTCGGTCGCCGGCGTTCGGTCGTTCGAGTCGCTGCCCGCGTCGGTCGAAGAGGTCGCGTGCTCCCTCGAGGCCGTGCGGCGTGGCGTGCCTGCACGTGTTCGCCGGCTCACCATCGTCTGCGGTGCCGACCAGGACGAAGGGCAGGCCATCGAAGCCGCAAGGTCGGTGCGCACCGTGGAGCGGCTCAGCATCGCGCGTGGCTCGTTCGAGACGAACGCGCAGGTCGAGCTGCGAGACGGCATGGGCCTCGACCTCGGTGGGTGGAGCCCGGCGCAGATGCCGACGGGCTGGTGGCTCCACGTTCCCCGCGAAGGCGCTGCGACGCTCGAGCTGCGCGGCCTGTCGTCGTCGTCGTCGAGCACGAGCTTCCGCGACCATCTGCTCGCGCAGGTGCTCGAGCGCGGTGGTGTCTCGGCGCTGCGGCTGCGGCCGAATGACCTGTGGAAGCCCTCGCGCGCCGACGTCGAAGGGCTCGAGGCCCGCACGAAGCTGCCGGTCGAGGTCGAGGCGGCCGCTCCCATCGACGACGTGCCACCACTGCCTCCACCGAAACGAGAGGCGCCCGCGCCGATGCCGGTGCGGGTCGACCCGGTGACGCGCTCCGTTCACCTCGAGGTGGTCGACTCCGCGCCAATCACGGCCGCCAGTCGACTCCCGAGGTTTCCGCTCTTCGTGCTCATCGTCGGCGTGCTGGGCCTCATCGCGCGCGCGTGCGCCGCAGGGCCGTGACGAGCGCATTCGCATTCCGCAGCTCGTCGTCGACGTGCCGGCCCTGAGCGCACGACGGCTGCGCGGTCGATCGTTCGCGTCGGCGTGCTCGCGTCCGTTGCCGTGACGAGAGGCGCGTTCGTGGGCGCCCTCGGCCCGCTGGCGAACGCTCGCGTCATCGGCGTTCAGCGGCGTTCGTGCGAGCAGTCTGGGTCAGACCTCAACGACGGGCGGCCGCGCGATCCATGGTGCGCTTCATCCACGTGATGGCCGCCGAGCGCTGCGGGCCCTTCACGAGGAACGCGGGAATGCTGCCGCCCGGGTCAGAGAACGACGTGTAGACGACGCGCACGCCGCCAGTCGGCAACGCCTCGAAGTGCCACGAGCCCCAGAGCTTGGTGAGACGCACGAAGGTGCTGCGCACGGGCGCGGCAGGGTCGCTCGTCGCGCGGTACCGCATCGTGCAGGTCGTCGGCGTGCGGTCGACCGTCTGGTGCAGCACGTAGTCGCGCTGGCTCACGACCGCGGGCGCGATCTCCTCCCACGTCACGCGAACGCCGCCGTCCTCCGAGAGCACCTTGCGTGACTTGAGATCGGGCTCGGTCGGGTCGTACGAGCCGTCGCCCCAGACCTCGTCGCAGAGCGCCTCGAGCGTGGCCTTCGTCGTCGTCGCGGTCAGCCGCAGCTCGAAGAAAGAAGAGCCCACGACCTCGCGCTTCTCGAGCGTGAGGCCGTCGACCGTTCCGTCGGCGACGAACGTCGGCTCCGCTGCCAGCACGAGCAGCACCACCGTCACCATGCCGCGCCCACCGCGACCCCCGTGAGGTGCGGCCCCACGAGCGGGGTCACCGAGAGGGGAGGAGGCCGCGCCAGCGCGCGAAGGTTGTGCGGCGTCGTCAGCACCATCGCCTCACCGATGATGATGCCGATGCCCACGTTCCACGCGGCGCTCTCCCAGTGCTGCCAGCCGAGGCCGAGCACGAGGCCGGTCGCGACGTTGAACAGCACGTTACCAGCGTGCATCACCCACGAGACGCAGAAGTCTTCGTCCTTCGCGTCGTTCTCGAGCAGGCGCTCGGCTTCGGCGAGACCCTCGGGCGTGTCGGGCAGCTCTCTGACTTTCGGTGCGTGCACGATGACGTCGAGCGGCAGCAGCAACTCGAAGATGGCGCCAAAGCCGCTCGAGATGGCGCCGACGATGAAGTCGATGCGATCGGCTGGCTTGTCGAGGAAGGGAATCGCGATGGCCTGCGCGAGCGTGCCGGCGATGTAGGCGCCGCCCCAGCTCCAGCGCCAGACGTTGGCGCGCACGGCCTCGTCGGTCTCGAGCGACTTGATCAACGAGAGCCGCGCGGAGTCGACACCATCGAGCCCCGGCGCAGGCGCCGCGAGCAACGAGCTGAGCACCGCCGCGAGGAGCACGAGCCAAACGCTATGGTCAAAACTCGCCCAGCACCATGAACCCCTGTGCGTCATGGGTCACGAATGGGGCGAACGAGACGGTGCGCCTTCGCGCGAGCAGCAACATCACGGTGCCGGTGATGGTCGTCGCGATGCCGACCAGCAGCACGCCGAACGACACGCGCTGAAGTGACGTCGCCGCCTGCGCCTCTTCGAGCAGACCGCGCACCTTGAGCGAGCCATCGGGGTTCAGATGCAGCGCCGCGCCGGAGCGGCCGACGAAGAGAAAGACGGCTCCGCAGGCGGTGATGGCGCCGCCGACCCCGATGACGTTGAGGGCGACCCGCTTCTTGTCGCCGAACTCCGAGAAGGGGTGCTCGACCTCGTCGGCTCGGGCGAGTGACGGGGTGATCAGCGAAATGAGCAGGGCGAGGGCGGCCGTTTTCTTGATCACGGCTCTACCTCGCGTCTGATCAGTCGCGACAACGCTGTTTCACCCTGAAGCACCACTCGAACGGAGCACACCATGTCGACGACCACGATGGCCACTGACTCGAAGCGCACCTGGGACGGAGCCGATCGCCGCTCGGGAGCGACGCCCCAGGCTCCGCTCTTCGGTGAGCTGTTGGTCGAGAGCAGCTGGCGCCCGGCTGACGTGGTGCCCGCCGCGAGCGAGGGCTGGCTGCGCGCGTTCGGCTACGTGAAAGATCGCCGCACCACGAAGTGAGCCCGTGAGACGAAGACGGAGCTCGCCTGATGAGCGGTGGCTCCATCGATTCTGCCGATCCACAGCCACGGCGAATGTGGCGAGCAAAGACGAGAGTCGAACTGGGGAAGTCAGTGAACGAGCTTGTCGAGCTCCGTGAACAGTTCGGCCACCTTCTCTTTCGACAGCCGGCCCTGCGCCTTCCACACGGCGCGGCCGGAGCCGTCGAGCACCAATACCGTCGATGACTTCGGAGGCAGGTTCCACGGCGTTGTCGCCAGGCTGCCCTTGAAGTCGAGGTACACCGGCAGGTGCACCTTCTTCTCGACGTCACGCACCGCCGCGAGCACGAAGTTCCTCGCTGGAAACCAGTCGTAGGCCGCCACGTTCGCGACCGCGACCACCGACACCTGATCCAACATGTGCTCGGTCTTGCCCTTCTCGTAGAGGGCGTCTTTGACGTGCTGATTGAGCGCCGTGGAGTCCCGGTCTTCGTAGAAAAGGACCGTCGGCTTCGCCCAGAGCGCACTCAGCCTCGTCGTGGAACCGCTTGATGTCTCAACGGTTGCATCCAAGGTGACACCTCCGTCAGCGGGGTTCGTATGGGCCTGGGTCGCCGCCAACGCGACGACGAAGGCCACTGTCCGGGTTGCGCGAAGCAACATTGGACATCATCTATACAGAGCTTGTACAAACCCTGCAACGCGATCCCGGCTCCCGCATCCAACCGGTTCGTGGAGGAACACATCGAATGACGAGCATTCCGATCTCAGCCGTGCCCATGGGTGCCGAAGCGGCGCTGGCCTCGTTTCAGCTCGAGCTGGAGCACGCGCTCGCCGACCTGCTCGTGATGCCCGACGAAGCGGCGATGGATCCCCGGTGGTCGCGGGCGATGGTCGAGCTACGCGCGTACACGCTCCGGCCCGCGAAGCGCGTACGGCCGACGTTGCTGCTGGCGGGCTGGGCGATGGCGTCGGGCGAGCTGACGCGCGGCGTGCCCGAAGGCGTGAAGCAGTTCGCTGCGGGCCTCGAGCTGCTCCACACCTTCATGCTCATTCACGACGACGTGGCCGACCGCGCGGCGACGCGGCGTGGCGGGCCGTCGCTGCACCGGGCGCTCTCGAGCGGCAAGGCGGGCGAAGATCTCGCGGTCGTCGTCGGCGACCACGTCTACTCGCGCGCCGTCGAGGTGATGCTGACCTCGGGCATGCCGCACGCCGCCGAGGCCACGCGGTACATGATGGCCATCTGCCGGCACACCGCCGTCGGCCAGTACCTCGACATCGATCTCGCCCGCACCCCGCTGCAGGACGTGACCATCTTCCAGACGCTCAAGGTCGCGAACCTCAAGACGGCGCGGTACGGCTTCGTGGCTCCGCTCGTCGCGGGTGCGATGCTCGGCGGCGCCGACAAGGCGTTGCTCGAGCAGCTCGAGCGCGTGGGGCGTCAGGTCGGCCTCGCGTTTCAGCTGCGCGACGATCTCATCGGCCTGTTCGGTGACGACAGCGTCGCCGGCAAAGATGGCGGTGGCGACTTCGTCGAGGGCAAGCGCACCTTCCCCGTGGTCGCCGCGTGGACGCGTGCTGACTCGGCTGGCCGCGCGAAGCTCGAGCAGCTGTGGGCGTCCGACGTGAAGGACGAGAAGGCGCTCCAGTCGGCCCGCAGCGAGATCGACGCGTGGGGCGGCCGTGAAGCGACGCAGCGGGTGATCGAGCGCATGACGCGCAGCGCCCGCAAGACGCTCGAGCTGCTCCCCTCCGGAGCCGGAGCCCGCATGGTGCTCGACGGCCTCATTGCGCGAATGGTGCGGAGAGCCCGATGAGCCGCGCCATCGTCATCGGTGCAGGCGTCGGTGGCCTCACGGCGGCGATGAAGCTCGCCCACCAGGGCTGGCAGGTCGACTTGTACGAGAAGCAGTCGGTGCCGGGTGGCCGCTGTGGACGCATCGAGGCGAACGGGTTCACCTTCGACCTCGGCCCCACCATCATGCTCATGCCCTTCGTCTTCGAGCAGACGTTCGCGTCGGTGGGCAGACGCCTGTCGGACTACCTCACACTCGTTCGCTGCGACCCGAACTACAAGGTCACCTTCCGCGACGACTCGAGCATCACGCTCACCAGCGAGCTGACGAAGATGCGTGACGAGCTCGAGCGCCTCGAGCCCGGCAGCTTCGAGAACTACCTGCGCTTCCTCGCGAAGGGCCGCGACCGCCACGACACCTCGATGGAGCGCTTCGTCGGCAAACACTTCGACTCACTCGCGCAGTTCCTCGCGCCGTCGAACCTGCCGCACGCGCTGCGCATCGGCGCTCACCAGAAGCTGTACTCGCAGGTCTCGAAGTCGTTCCGCGACGAGCGGCTGCGCCAGACGATGTCGTTCCAGACGATGTACCTGGGCGTGTCTCCGTACGAGGCGCCAGCGGTGTTCTCGCTGCTGCCGTACACCGAACTCGCCGTCGGCATCTGGTACCCGCTCGGCGGCATGGGCGCGATCCCTCGTGCGCTCGAGAAGGTGTGCCACGAGCTGGGCGTCTCCACGCACTACAACCGCTCGGTCACGCGCATCGTGATGGAGGGCCGTGTCGCGAAGGGCGTCGAGTTCGCCGACGGAACGGTGGAGCGTGCCGACGTCGTCATCTGCAACGCCGACTTCCCCTGGGCGCAGAAGCACCTCGTGCCCGCCGAGGTCTCGGCGACGAAGGCGCTCGAGAAGAAGCGGTACACCTCGTCGGGCTACATGCTGTACCTCGGCCTGAAGCGCCGCGAAGAGAAGCTGCTGCACCACAACGTCTTCTTCGGCCGCGACTTCGAGGGCAGCTTCGCGAGCATCTTCGAGAAGCTCGAGGTGCCCGATGACCCGTCGTTCTACGTGAATGCGCCGGCGCACACCGACCCGACGATGGCGCCAGAAGGCAAAGACGCGCTCTACGTGCTCGTGCCCGTGCCGCACCGCGCTCAGCACCTCGACTGGAAGGTCGAAGGCCCGAAGGTTCGCGCGAAGGTGTTCGCCCGCCTGAAGGAGCTCGGAATCGACCTCGAGCCCGACATCGAGGTCGAGCGCGTCATCACGCCCGACGACTGGGAGCGTGAGCTCAACCTCGAGCGCGGCTCGAACTTCGGGCTCGCGCAGAACATGTTCCAGATTGGTCCCTTCCGTCCGAAGGTCTGGGACGACCAGGTGCAGAACCTCTTCTATTGCGGCGCGTCGGTGCAGCCCGGCACGGGCGTTCCGACGGTGATGATCTCGGCCGACCTCTGCGTGAAGGCCATCGAGCAGCACGCGACGATGAAGCCCAACGTTCGGTCGATGGGCGCGACGGCCCAGTCCTCCATCGAAGGCCCGCGGCTCGCGGCTCGAGAGGCGCTCTCGTGACGAACGCGCTCGCGCTCCAGGCGTCGTCGGGTTCGTCGCTCGTCGCCGAGGGGTACGAGCGCGCGAAGGCGCTCACGAAGCACCACGCGAAGTCGTTCTTCTTCTCGAGCGTGGCGATGTTCGGTGCGCGTCGGCGTGGTGCGTTCGCGCTCTACGCGTTCTGCCGCCGCCTCGATGACCTCGTCGATGGTGACAACGCCGGTGATGGAACGGTGTCGGCTCCGGTCGCGCTGCCCTCACAGTTGTCGGAGCGCCTGGCCCTCGCCCGCGCGGCCGTCTCGTCGCTGTACGGAACCGAGTCGGGCGCGGTGTGGCGCGACCTGCCGTGGCACGAGTCGGAGGTCGCTGCGTTTCGCGACACGGTGCTTCGCTACGGCATTCCCGAGCGCCCGTTTCAGGAACTCATCTCGGGCATGGAGATGGACCTCACGAAGTCTCGCTACGCGAACTTCGACGAGCTGCACCTCTACTGCTACCGGGTCGCGGGCGTCGTCGGCGAGATGATGACGCCGGTGCTGGGCCACGCGAACGACCGTTGCCTGCCGTACGCGGCCGACCTCGGCGTCGCGATGCAGCTGACGAACATTCTCCGTGACGTGAAGGAAGACCTCGGCCGCGGCCGCATCTACCTCGCCTCGAACGAGCTCTCGGCCTTCGGCATCAGTGAGCACGATCTGCTCCGCTGGTCGCGCGGTGACGAGAAGCCCTCGCTCGCGTGGACGCACTTCATGCAGTTCCAGATTTCGCGCGCGCGGGCGTACCAGCAGCGCTCGTCGTTCGGCGTGCCCGACCTCCGCGGCTTCGGCAGCCAGCGTGTGGTTCGCCTCATGGGCACGGTCTACGGCGGCATTCTCGAGATCATCGAGCAGCAGCAGTACGACGTGTTCTCGAAGCGCGCGCACGTGCCGCTGAGTGGAAAGCTCGCCCGGGCGTTTTCGGTGCTGCTCACTCCGAACCCGACCGCGATCGGTCCGGCGACGCCCATTCCCCAGCTCGAGGCGGCCAGGTGAAGCGCGTCGCCGTCATCGGAGGTGGCATCGGAGGCCTGACCGCCGCGGGCATGCTCGCGCGCAAGGGCCATCAGGTGACGCTCTTCGAGGCGACGGACGCGCTTGGTGGAAAAGCAGGCACCCTGCGCGTCGACGGGCTCGTGTTCGACACCGGGCCGACCGTGATGACGATGCCCGACACCGTGCGGGCGACGTTCGCCGACCTCGGCGCGGAAGACCTGATGCCGCGCCTCGAGCGCCTCCCGCTCCAGACGCACTACCGCTACGCCGACGGGCGCGAGTTTCTCTGCTGGGAAGACCTCGACCGCGCCGCCGAGAGCGCCGCCGCGCTCCACCCCGCCGATGGCGACGGCCTGCGCTCGTTCTTCGCCGACGCGCAGAAGGTGTACCGCGCTGCGGGCCAGCCGTACCTCGACGCTCCGTACGAGACGATGATGGGCTTCATGGCGCGCGCGGCCCGCAACGGTCTCGGCACCCTCGTCACCGGGCTCAAGCTGTCGACGCTCGACGCCCTCGGCCGGAAGCACTTCGAGAGTCAGCACCTGCAGCAGTTCGTCAATCGTTTTGCGACGTACGCCGGAGCGTCTCCCTACGAGGCGAACGCGGCCTTCGCGATGATCGCCCACATCGAGCGCGCCTTCGGCGTGCACCACGCCATCGGAGGGCTCGGCGGCATCGTCGAAGGGCTCGTTGCGGCGGTGAAGCGCTGTGGCGT
Organism: Archangiaceae bacterium; assembly: GCA_016879935.1. GTDB lineage: Bacteria > Myxococcota > Myxococcia > Myxococcales > Myxococcaceae > Xiheimicrobium. The sequence continues at coordinate 49,055 of JAACJQ010000056.1, forward strand.
CGAGGTGGTGCTCGGTCAGAAGGCGACGCACGAGAAGCGCGGCAGCTCCTTCGTCGTGGCCGAGCGCGAGTTCGACGCCGTCGTGGTGAACGCCGACCCGCTCGCGCTGCAACACCGCGCCGGCGACCCGCTCACCATGTCTGGCTACGTCGCGATGTTCGACGTGCCGAAGCGGCTCTCGCTGCCGCACCACACCATTCTCTTCTCGAGCGACTACCGGAAGGAGTTCGCCGAGCTCTCCGCCGGCCGCCTCGCCGACGAACTCACCGTGCACGTCTGCCACCCGGCCGCGACCGACCCGACGATGGCGCCCGAAGGCCGCAGCGGGCTCTACGTGATGGTGAACGTGCCGCCAATTCAGCCGGCCGACGAGTGGAAGACGAACGCGCGCGTGCTCGAGGCGCAGGTGCGTTCACGCCTGGGCGCGATGATTCCAGAGCTGCTCGGCGTCCCGCTTCGGCTCGTCGCGGAGCGCACGCCGGTCGACCTCGAGAAGAAGGGCGCGCCGCGCGGCTCCATCTACGGCTACCTGCCGCACGGAAAGTTCGGGCCCTTCAAGCGGCCTGCGATGCGTGGCGAACCCGGCGTCTTCTTCGCAGGTGGAGGAACGCACCCCGGTGGCGGTGTTCCCCTCGTGATGCTCTCGGGCCGTTTCGCTGCGGGCATGACCGACGCTCACCTCGGAGGCCGCCCGTGAACCACGTCGAGCTGCCGACGAAGAGCGGCGCCTACCGCTGGTACTACGCCGACGTGACGGCGGGCGACGTCAGCGCCGTCTTCATCTTCATGGTCGGCAGCATCTTCTCGGCCCGCTACTCCGCCTCGCTCAAGAAGGGCGGCCTGCCGCGGGAACACGCCGCGGTGAACTTTGCGCTCTACGAGAAGGGCGTGCGCTCGTTGTGGGTGCTCACCGAGTACCAGGCCGTGTCCATCTCCGACGACGCGCGCACGCTGCGAATCGGCGCTTCGTCACTCGCCTATGATGACGACGGCTTCACCATGGTGGTGAAGGACAAGACGACGCCGTGGGGCGCGCCGACCGAAGCCACGCTGCGCTTCTCGCCGAAGACGGCGCTCGGCCCCGACCTCGAGCTCGTCGAAGGGCTCTCGCACCACTGGCGGCCCATCTGCGTTCGCGGCGAAGCGCGCGTCACCGTGCCGACGCAAGACGTCGACGTCACCGGCCGCGGCTACCACGACGGCAACCATGGCGACGCGCCGCTCGGCAGCGATCTCCAGGGCTGGGAGTGGACCCGAACGCACCACCCGGTTCACTCGACCATCAGCTACCGCCCGTGGGGAGGCGCGCCCCTCATCGACGTGCTCGCCACCGAGCGCGACGTGCAGGTGACTCGCCGCGCCCCCGAGCCGATTCCCACCGTGCGCAGCGGCTGGGGCCTTCGAGTTCCCGCGTCGCTCGGCATCGGGGGAGCGCCCGCGATGCTCGAGTCGTCTCCGTTCTACGCACGCCTCGAAGCGCAGGCGGCCGACACGCAGGCCATGGGTGAGGTCGCCGACTTCGCGCGCTTCCACAGCCCCGCCGTCAGGTGGATGGCGAACTTCCGCACGCGCTACGCCAAAGAGGGTGCCCGATGAATCTCTTCGTCACGACCTGGGCGGTGTTGGCCGCGGGCTTCACCGGCGTCGCGCTGTACCGGCTGATTCGTCAGCGCGGCGTCGAAGCGGCGCGCGCCCGCCGCCGTCCGCACGTGCTGCTCATTCGCCCCGTCGACGCGCCCACGCCGCTCGAGCTCGAGAACCTCGGCACGCCCATCGACTACCCGGGGCAGCTCACGCACGTGGTGGTCTCTCCGTTCCGCCCGCGGCTCTCGTCGGCGAACGTGCGCTGGCTCGCGTCAGACCCACTCAGCCGCAACCGCAAGGTCGGGCACATCGCCTACGCGCTCTCGACGCTGCAGGCCGAGCGCGCCGTCTCGCCCGACGAGCCGGCCATCGACGAGCGGGTCGACTCGCTCGAGTCCTCTCCCGAGCAGGTGGTGGTGTGTGTCGACGCCGACGTTCGGGTCGACGCGGCCCTCATCGGGTCGCTCGTCGACGAGCTGCGAAACGGCGCCGCGCTCGCGTCTGCCGCCCCTCGGCCGTCGGTCTCGCACTCTCTGGGAGGCCGCGCCGTTCGAGGCCTGCTCGTTCAGTCGCACCACGCCTTCGAGGTCATCGACGTGATGAGCGCCGGCGCGCGCGCCATCTGCGGCAAGGCCATCGCGCTGTCGCCCGTCGCTGCCGCCGAGTTGCTCCGGCTCTCTGACTGCATCGGCGAAGACCTCGAGCTGTCGCACGTGCTGCACGAGCGGGGGCTGCCGGTCACGTTGGCGAAGGCCACGGCGAACGTGCCACAACCTGCGCACGTGCCCGTCGCTGCCGTCGTCGAGCGTTTCACCCGGTGGATGCAGGTGCTGCGCGCGCATCGCCCCGGCCTGTTTCCGACGGTGCCCCTCTTCTTCGCGCCGACGCCACTGTTGATGGCGCTGGCCTCGGTCGTCGCGACTCCCAGCGCCGCCGTCGCGCTCTCCCTGCTCGTCGCCTCGCGAATCGCCCTCGCCAACCGGCAGGACAACCGCGGTGGGCTCCGGTTCGAGTGGCTGCTCGCCGAAGGCCTGCTGTGGGTCTGTTGGCTCAATGCGCTCCGCCAGGGTGGCACCGTCGAGTGGCGTGGGCGAAGGTTCACCCTGCGCTCCGGTGGAAAGATGGAGGCGCTCGCGCCCGAGGAGGCCCGATGATTCGCGACCAGAAAGGTGGCCTCTTCGCCTCCGTCATCGATTGGTACATCGCGCGAAAGGTGCGCACCTCGTTTCGTGGCGTCTGGGTGCGGGGAACGCTCCCCTCGTCGTCGAACGGCCTCATCGCGTACCTGAACCACTCGAGCTTCTGGGACGGCTTCATCGCCCATCAGCTCGGCAAACTCGCGGGGTGGGACGCGTACGCGCTGATGGAAGAGGAGAACCTGGCGAAGTACCGCTTTCACACGCGCATCGGCGCCTTCAGCGTGCGGCGCGGAGATGCCCGCTCGGCCGTCGAGACGTTGCGCTATGCGAAGTCGGTGCTCGCTCGCCCCAACGCCGCCGTCGTCATCTTCCCCCAGGGAGAGATTCGTGCTGGGCAGGGCCCGCTCGGCTCGTTCTCGCGCGGCCTCGAGGTGCTCGCGCGCTCGTCGAAGAAGCTGAGCGTGCCCATCGCGATTCGCTACGCCTTCCTCGAGCATGAGCACCCCGACGTGCTCATCGACGTCGGAACACCGCACGCGCCTGGCGACCTGGCCGCCTACGAAGCCGGGTTGAACGACGTCTACGCGAAGGTGATGCAGGCCCGCTCGACCGAAGGTTTCACGTTGCGCATCAAGGGCCGCTCCGGCGTCCAGGACCGTTGGGACTCGGTGCGCCGCCTCCCCACCGAAACGCAGGAGAGCCCGGCTCAGCCCGCGGCGCAGCCGTGATGGAACGCACGTATCGAATCAACGTCGCCGCCGAGATGAGCGGCGTCTCGGAAGGCCTCATTCGCGCCTGGGAGCGCCGCTACGGCGTGCTCAAGCCCAAACGCACCCCGTCGGGCTATCGCGCGTACACCGAGAGCGACATCTCGGTGCTCAAGCGCCTCAAGCAGCTCACCGAAGAGGGCGTCAGCATCGCCGAGGCCGTCAAGCTGCTGCCGAGCATCAAGCGCGACGTGAAGGAGCAGCTCGACAAGGCCGAGCGCGCGACGCCGAAGGCGCCCAAGGCCGGCCAGACTGACAAGTGGCGCCACGAGATTCTGGTCGCGGCCGAGCGGCTCGACCAACAGACGCTCGAGCTGGTGCTCGACGAGGCGATGGCCTCGATGCCGCCGGTCGCGTTCTGGGAAGAGGTGTTGGCGCCGCTACAACGAGAGGTCGGCGAGCGCTGGCACGCGGGAACACTCACCGTCGCCGAGGAGCACCTCGTCACGCAGGCGGCTCGTCAGCGCGTCATCGCGTTGCTGCACCAGGCGCCGCGCCGGTCGAAACGTCACGTCGTCGCCGCCTGCTTCCCCAACGACGAGCACGAGCTGGGCCTCATGGGCGCGGCGCTCCGGTTTCGTCACGCCGGGTGGCGCGTCACCTTTCTCGGCGCGCGCACGCCGGCGGAGCACCTCGCGCGCGTCGTGCGGGTCGTGCAACCACAGGTCGTCGCCCTGAGCGCGGTGAATGACGAGGGCATCGCGCGCTTCGAGTCGACGCTCACCGAGATGATGGCTGAACGCGGCGAGGCAGAGTTCATCGTCGGTGGGCGCGCCGCCGAGCTGCACGCAGACGTCGTGACGCGGGTGGGCGCGCGAATCGTGACGACCTCTGCCGAGTGGGCCGAGCTGCTGGGGTGAGGCGGCCCTGCCTCACATGCAGGTGAGGCCGGCGTCACCAAGCACGCAGCTGGTCTGCGTGGGCGTCGCGGGGCACGAGAACTCCACTGCGAGCACGCCCGACTGGCTGCAGCGCAGAATCTGAAGCCCGCCATCGGGGTCGCAACGAACGCGGCCCGGGTTGCTGCAGAAGTCGCCCACGCCGTTCCCCCGGGTGTCGCAATCGACGGTGTCTCCGACACGGCGACACCCATCGGCGCCTTTGCAGTCGCTCACCACCGTCCACACGAGCGAGCGGCAGGCCAGCAACCGTGTCGACGACTCGCACGCCCCGACGTTCTCGTCCTTGCAGGCCTCGCCCGCTTTCGGAGTCGTCGTCGTCGTCATCGTGCCGCACGCGAGAGCCAGGAGCGCGACGCCGAACACTGCGGTGGTGATGCGAGCCATGCGTCAAACACTACACCCGACGCGTCGTGAGTGGTGAACCCCGCGAGGGGGCCGAATAGGAAGCCCGGGTGGACCTGCTCCGCCACCTGGACCCGCGCTTGCGCCCCGCGCTCGAGAGCGAGCTGCGCCACCGAACGTCGGCGCCCATCGACGGAGTGCCCCGCGGCGTGACGGTGGTGCTCGCTGGCCATCGCGGCGCGGGCAAGACGACGGTGCTCCCTCACGTGGCGGCTGTGCTCGGGCGACCGGGAATCGACCTCGACGCCGAGCTCGAGCGGCGCGAAGGCCGGTCGCTTCGCGAGTGGTTTCAGCACGACGTCGCCTCGTTTCGCGCTGCCGAGCGCGCCGTGTTCTCGTCTTTGCCCGCGGGAAGCCTCGTCGCCGTCGGTGGCGGCTTCCTCGCCAACCACGGTGACCTGCTCGGCGCGTGTCTGACGGTGCTCGTGCCCGTGTCGTGGGAGACGTTCGCCGAGCGGTTGGGCGCCGACACCTCGCGCCCGCGGCTGATGCCCGACGTCTCGCTGCGAGAAGAGCTCGAGACCATCTGGGCCGAGCGTGAAGAGAAACACCGACGCGTGAAGACGATGTCGTTCGTCGACTTCGCGTTGGCGTTGACGAAGCCAGCCAGGCCACGGCGCGTGGTGACGTTGCCGCCCGATGCGCACCCCGCGGAGTTCGCGTGGAGGGCGCGGCACGCCGGCGCCGATTTGCTCGAGGTGAGAACCGATGTGACGGCGACGGAGATCGAGCTGGCTCCCGTGGTGCGTGCACTGCCAGTGCTCGTCGCGGAGCGCGGCCTCGTCGCGCCGCTCGAGTGGGCTCGGTCGGCGGCGCTGCTCGATTCCGACTCCGGTTCGCTGCGCTCGTTTCATTCCGAGCGGCCGATGACGACGGCCGAGGTGCTGGCGCACTGGCGCGCCGTTCCCGACGGCGCGCAGGTGAAGCACGTCGAGCCGCTCGGCTCGTTGCGAGAAGCGCCGCGCCTGTTCGAGACGCAGCGGGCGCTGCAGGAGAAGTTCGGCCGTCATCGCGTGACGGTGCTCGCGACGGGCCCACTCGCGTTGCCTTTTCGCGCGTTGCTCGCCGAGCAGAACGCGCTCGACTACCTCGCGCTCGAGCCGACGTGGAGCGCCGCTGCGGGCCAACGCCTGCTCCAGGACGCCGTTCGTGCGCATCGCCGCGCGACGAAGCATGGAATGACGGAGCGGCTCGGCATTCTCGGCTCGCCGCTCGCGCACTCGAGGAGCCCGCGGCTGCACGTGCAACCGTTCGACCGCATCGAGCTGCCGCCGGACGCCGACGTTGCCGAGGTGCTGCGCGCGCTGCGGCCCCACTATCGCGGCTTCGCGGTGACGAACCCGTTCAAGAAGGCCGCTGCATCGGCGGCGAACGCCACGCGTGACGCGGTGAACACGCTCGTGCGCGACGAGGCGGGGTGGGGTTCGTTCAACACCGACCGTGAAGGCGCTGCGGCGACGTTGAGCGTGCTCATCGAGCGAGCGAACTCGAAGCAGGTGACGGTGCTGGGAGACGGTGGCGTCACCGGCGCGCTTCGCGAAGCAGCCGAGCAGCTCGGCGTCGTGCTCGTGGTGAAGCGTCGCGCCGACGCGAACGGCTCCATCGGCGGCCCCGTGGTGTGGACCTGGCCTGCCACGATTGCTCCACCACCTGGGCTTCGTTTCGAGAACGCCCTCGTCGCCGTCATCGCCTACGGCCGGCCCGCACGTGCCATCGCCGCGACCGTGCGTGAACGAGGTGGAACTGCGCTGCGTCTCGGGCCACGGTGGTTCATCGCGCAGGCACGGCGGCAGCGAAGCCTCTGGGAGTCGGCCACATGAACAGCTTCGGAGAACTCTTTCGCGTCACCACGTTCGGCGAGAGCCACGGGCCGGCCATGGGCGCGGTCATCGACGGGTGCCCTGCCGGCGTTCCGCTCACGAAGGCGTTCGTTCAGCGCGCGCTCGATCGGCGGCGGCCGGGGCAGAGCGCAGTGACGACCGCGCGGCAGGAGGCCGATCAGGTGGAGCTGCTCTCGGGCGTCTACGAAGACAAGACGCTCGGCACGCCGATCGCCGCCATCGTTCGCAACACCGATGCACGCAGCCAGGACTACGCGAAGCTCGCGAAGGAAGACCGCCCCGGTCACGCCGATCGGGTCTGGCGCGAGCGCTTTCATCATCGCGACCCTCGCGGCGGAGGTCGCACGAGCGGGCGTGAGACGTTGTGCCGGGTCATCGGTGGCGCCGTCGCCGATGCATTGCTCGCGAACGAGACGCCGAAGCTGAACGTCGTCGCGTGGGTCTCGCAGGTCGGGCCGTTCGTCGCGCCGTTGCCCGCGGCTGGGCTCACGCGTGCGCAGGTCGACGCCCACCCGACCCGTTGTCCCGATGTGGCGCTCGCGGCCGAAATCGAAGCGCGCATTCTCGAAGCGAAGGCCGCCGGAGACTCGCTCGGTGGTGCCATCACGGTTCGCATCGAGGGCGCGCCCCTGGGTCTGGGTGAGCCGGTGTTCGGCAAGCTGAAGTCGCGGCTCGCTGATGCGTTCGCAGGGGTCGGCGCGGTGACTGGTGTCGTGTGGGGCCCGGCCGATCTCGAGCATCGGCTGCGATTGCCGGGCACGCAGTTTCACGCGACGAACGCCGATGGAACGCCGAGCGACGTGTACGGCGGCATTCAGGGCGGGCTCGCGAATGGAGAGCCTGTGCTCGCGCGAGTGCTGTTCAAACCGCCCGCGACCCTCACCGACCACGCGAAGGCCGGCCGTCACGACCCGTGCATTCTGCCGCGCGCCGTTCCCGTCATCGAGGCGATGGCCTCGATGGTGTTCGCCGATCTCCTCTTGTCCTTCCTCGCGAGGCCGCACCGCGCATGACGACTCTTCCTCCTGGCGCCCTCACTCCGTCGGTCGATCGCACGGGCCGCTTCGTCGACCTCGTGAAGTCGTTGCCCGACGAGACGGTGGTCTTCGCCGACGCGCGCGTGCTCCGGCTGCACCGTGACGTCGCGAAGTCGCTCTCGAAACGCACGGTCATTCCGCTCACTGCAGGAGAAGGCCTCAAGTCGCTCGCGACCATCGAGCGGGTGGCGAAGCGGCTCTCGGGCGTGTCCCGCTCGGCCACCTTCGTCGCGCTCGGTGGTGGAACGGTCGGAGACGTCGTCACCGTCATCGCGCACCTGCACAAACGAGGCGTGAAGCTCGTTCACGCGCCCACCACGTTGCTCGCCGCGGTCGACAGCTCCATCGGTGGCAAAGGCGCAGTGAACGTCGGCGACGTGAAGAACGCGCTCGGTGTGTTCCACGGGCCCGTCGAGACGTGGCTGTGCCCGAAGTTCTTCGACACGTTGTCGGAGGCGCAGCGCAGGGAAGGGCGGCTCGAGGCGTGGAAGATGGTCGTCACGCTCGACGCAGCGACGGCCCGACGGTGGATGAAGAAGACGCCGAACGACCTCGCGCTGCTGCGAGAAGCGCGCGACCTGAAGGAGGCTGTCGTGCGCACCGACCCGTACGAGACGAAGGGCGTGCGCGTGGTGCTGAACTTCGGCCACACGTTTGGTCACGTGCTGGAGAGCGTGAGCGGCTTTTCGCTGCGTCACGGAGAGGCGGTCGGGCTCGGCATGCTGTGCGCGCTCGATGTTGGTGTCGACCTCGGCCTCACGCCGCGTGGAGTCGCCGAGGCGATCGAAGCCGCGCTCCCGAATGCGAAGAACGCGCGCGCGGTGCTGGCGAAGCTCGCGAAGGTGCCGGTGTCGAAGGTGGCGAAGGTGCTCGCTGCCGACAAGAAGGGCAGCGCGAGCCAGCTCCGCATGGTGCTGCTCGAAGACCTGGGCCGGTGGCGCACGGTCGGCGTCGACGCGAAGACGTGGCAGTCGCGGTGGACGGGGTCGTGGCGTGCCTGAGGTGCTGACACCTCCGCTCTCGAAGTCAGACGCGCACCGCGTGCTCGTGCTGCGTGAGCTCTGCGAGGGCACTCACGAAGCCGCGCTCGAAGGGGCGACCGACGTCCCCGAAGACGTGCTGGTGCTCTCGCGTGGGTTGAAGACGCTGCGTGGCTCGAGGGGTGAGCTCGACTGCCACGATGCGGGCGCGCCGTTTCGGTTCCTGCTGACGCAGGCTGCGCTTCGTCCGAACTCGGTGTTCCACTTCACGGGCACGGCGCGACTCGCCGAACGTCCCCAGCGGCCGCTCGTCGACGCGTTGGCGAAGTCGTTGGGCGTTCGTTTCACCGAAGGTTCTCCCTGGCCCCTCACCGTGACGACGGGCCCGACTCCGACCGTTCAGCGCTTCGAGGTCTCTGGAGTCGAGTCGAGCCAGTTCGCGTCGAGCCTCGTGCTCGGCGCCGCACGGCTCGTTCATCACGGCAACCCCGACGTCGTCGTCGACGTCACGGGAGAATCAACGAGCGCCGGCTACCTCGCGCTCACCCTCGATTGGGTCCGTCGCTTCGGCTTTCGCGTCGAGGTGAACGGCTCGCGAATCACCATCGGCGGGCGTGGAACGTCGGTCGCGCCCAGCCTGCCCGGTGACTGGTCGTCGCTCACGTACCTGTTGCCACTCGCGTGGAGATCGAACGCGCGTGTCGCGTCGGTCGACCTCGCCTCGACACATCCCGACCGCACCTTCGCCACGCACCTCGAGGCAGCCGGTCTTTCACTGGCGACCATCGAAGGGGGCACCGAAGTGCGCGGAGCGCTCACCCGTGGCGTCTTGGTCGACGCCTCCATCTGCCCAGACGCGGTGCCCGGCCTCGTCGCGCTCGCGCTCGTGGCGCCCGCCCCGTCGACCTTCGTGCGCTGCAGTGTCTTGCGGCTCAAAGAGAGCGACCGCCTCGCTGCGCTCGTCGACCTCGTTCACCTCACGGGCGGAGCGACCTCGCTCGACGGCGACACGCTCACCGTCTCACCGCCACGAACGCCACGCGGCGGAACCTTCGACGGAAGGAGCGACCACCGCCTCGTCATAGCCGCTGCCGTCTCCGGCTCGCTGCTCGGCGTGACGATTTCCGTGCGCGGCACCAGCGCCGTCGCCAAGAGCTTCCCCGGGTTCTGGAGAGAAGCAGCGAAGGCCCACGTGACCCGAAGGGAGGCCGAGTGAAGACGTACGACGCGGTGGTGGTTGGCTCCGGCCCGAACGGACTCGCAGCCGCGCTCGTGCTCGCGAAGGCGGGGCACTCGGTGAAGGTCATCGAAGGCCAGCCGACGTTCGGAGGTGGCGCGCGCTCGATGGCGCTCACCCAGCCGGGCTTCGTCCACGACCTCTGCTCCGCGATTCACCCGCTCGCGGCGGGCTCACCGTTCTTCGCCACGTTGCCGCTCGAGAAGTACGGCGTGCGCTTCATCCACTCCGACTTCCCGCTCGTGAACCCGCTCGCCGGTGACGACGCCGCCGTGCTCGAGCGGAGCGTGGAGGCGACCGCGGCGCGGCTGCGCTCGGACGAGAAGGCGTACCTTCGCGTGATGAAGCCGCTCGTCGACGGCTTCGATGACTTGAAGGCGCTCATCTTCAACCCGCTCACGAAGCCGCCGCTCAAGGCGCCGCTGCTCGCCGCGCGCTTCGGCCTCAAGGCCCTCGAGAGTGTCGTCGACTTCGTCGAGAACGAGTTTCAAGACCCGCGCACGAAGGCGCTCTTCGGTGGCTGTGCCGCGCACTCGTTCTCTCCGCTCACCACGCCGCTCACGAACGCCTTCGGGCTGATTCTCGCCATCACGGGGCACGCGGTGGGCTGGCCGTTCATCGAGGGCGGCTCGCAGAAGCTGGTCGACGCGCTGGTCGCGATGATTCGCGAGGCCGGCGGAGAGCTCGAAGCCAGTCACCCCATCTCGTCGCTCGCGGAGCTTCCGCCGCATCGGCTCGCGCTCTTCGACACGCACGCGCACGTGATGACGAAGGTGTGCGGTGACGCGCTGCCCGCCTCGTATCGCCGCCGCATCGACGAAGGCTTCGTGCGTGGGCCCGGGGTCTTCAAGGCCGACTACGCGCTCGATGCGCCGATGCCCTGGCTGTCGAAAGACGCGCACCGCACCTCGTGCCTTCACGTCTGCGGCGACATCGAAGCGCTCACCGAATCAGAGGCCGCGCCCACCAACGGCCAGCTCGCGGAGCGCCCGTACGTGCTCGTCGCGCAGCACTCCGCCTTCGACGCGACGCGTGCGCCCGAGGGCCAACACACGTTGTGGACGTACTGCCACGTGCCCAACGGCTCCACCGTCGACATGACGAGTCGCATCGAGGCGCAGCTCGAGCGCTTCGCTCCGGGCTTTCAGCGGCATGTGCTGGCTCGGCATACGAAGACGACGGCCGAGTTCGAGCGCACCAACGCCAGCTACCTGGGTGGCGACATCTCGGGCGGAGCCGTCGAAGGCGTGCAGGTGTTCTTTCGACCCACCATCGGGCTGCCCTACGTCACGCCGAACGAGCGAATTCTGCTGTGTTCTTCCTCGGCGCCGCCGGGCCCAGGCGTTCATGGGATGTGTGGGTACTGGGCAGCAACGGAAGCGCTGAGCCGCCTGCGCTGACCCGTCGTGTTGAGTGCGTGCAGTTCGGCGCGAAACCCTGCCAGCTCATCGCTAGGCTTTCGGTCGAAGCATGAACGGGTTCCTTCGCTGGCTCGACGAGTTCTCTCGCGCCTCGTCCTTCCCTGACGAGCGTGGCCGCATGCAGGCGCGGTTCGTCGTCGTCGGTTCGGTGCTCGGCGGCATCATGAGCCTGACCTCGACGCTGCTGTTGTTCGTCTGGGCGAAGACGCCACAGGTTCTGCAGTCGGGAATCGGGTTCGCGCTGTGCCTGACGATGGTGGGGTTGTGGCGCGCGACGCTCAACCGCGATCTCGTCTCCCACCTCGCGGGCGTGGTCTTGTCGATCAGCTATCTCTTCGGCGCGTTCAACGAGCAGAACCTGAGCACCTCGTCGCTCTTCGCCATCATTCCCGTGCTCGCCCTCTTCCTCTCGGGGCGTCGCGTCGGCGGGCTGTGGCTGGTGCTGGTGATGGTTCAGATGGGCCTCGTCGGCGCACTGCTGCGGCCCGAGGCGGAGCTCGAACGGCAGATGTTCGACGCTCAGCTCGTGCGCGTGTTCGTGCTCGCACCCACCATCTTCCTCATCGGGTTCCTCTACGAGTCTGGGCACGAGCGCACCATCGCCACCCTGAATCAGGCGCGTGAGGCGGCCGAGGCGGCGAACCGCGAGAAGAGCCGCTTCCTCGCGAAGGTGAGCCACGAGATTCGAACGCCGCTCAACGGCGTGCTTGGCACCACCGAGCTCGCGCTGCTCGACGACGTGTCGCCGTCGACGCGTGAGCAGCTGGCCACCATTCACCGCTCGGGCGGAACGTTGCTCGCGCTCATCAACGATCTGCTCGACCACGCCCGCGTCGAGTCCGGCCGGTTCGAGCTGCAGAGCACTCCGTTTCTGCCCGCGCAGGTGGTGACCGAGATCGTCGACCTGAACCGGGCGCGTGCGCAGGCGAAGGGTCTCTCCCTCACTGTCGTGGTCGAGGTGCCCGCGTCGTTGCGCCTGCTGGGTGACGCCGTTCGCCTCAAGCAGGTGCTCGGCAACCTCGTCACCAACGCCATCAAGTTCACGCCGGCCGGCACCATCGTCGTCCGCGCCGAAGGCCAGCCCGAGGGAGCGCGTTTTCGCCTTCGCCTCTCGGTGAGCGACACCGGGCCGGGCATCGGGGCGGCTGATCAGGGTCGCCTCTTCCTGCCGTTCTCGCAGCTGTCGGCCGACACCGAGGGCACCGGGCTGGGGCTCGCCATCTCGCGGCAGCTCGTCGAGGCGATGAATGGCCGGTTGTTGTTGTCGAGCGAGGTGGGCAAGGGTTCGACGTTCACGCTCGAGGTGACGCTGTCGCAGACCGACCTCAACCCGCAGCACACGCCGGCAAGCTCGTCGTGGCGCTTCTCGGGCCGCGCGCTGGTGGTCGACGACAACACCATCAACGTCGGCGTCGCGGCGGGGCTGCTGACTCGGTTGGGGCTCGAGGTGCAGTCGGCGGCCAACGGCGCCGAAGCGCTCGACGTGCTCTCGAAGCACCAGTTCGACCTCGTGCTGATGGACCTGCAGATGCCGGTGCTCGACGGCCTCAGCGCGACGAGAGCGGTGCGGGCCCGGGGTGACGCGACGCCCATCGTCGCCCTCACCGCCAATGCCATGCAGGAAGAGCTGCAGGCCTGTCTCGAGGCCGGCATGACCGACTGCCTCACCAAGCCCCTGCGTCTTCAGCGGCTGGTCGAGCTGCTCCTCCGCGTCTTGCCCGCGCCCGACAAGGTGCGCCTCGCCTGAGGTTTCTCAGCACGCGAGAAGCCCTGGAACTGACTGTCAAAGGTCTGAACGTGGAACGAGGAAACTCCAGATCAGCGACGCGCCGATGTGCCACGTGACCTGCAATAGACACCTTCGGGCGACATAACCCTGCGGATCAGGGGTCGTGCAGCGGTTGGCAGGGCGCTCGCATTGCCGGCCCGCCCATGGACACGTTCAGCGAGAAGTTCGAGACGATGATGGATGACAAGCGGGTTCGCGCGGTCGGAATCGCGCTCGCGGCCGTGCTGCTCGCCATCTCGATGGGGCTGCTCATCGCGGCCAAGACGCCGTCGAAGCCCATCGTGCTCGGCAAGGTGCTGCCCGACGCGCCGGCGAACGTGCTGATGCTCCGGTGGATGCCCGACATGCGCGTGGCGGAGATGCGGGCGCTGCTGCCTGCCCCGATGGCGCGCATCTCGAACACGGCGCCGCAGGCTCGCAGCAACGCGATGCTCAGCCGCCGCTGAGTCGACGTTTCGACGTTCAGTCCTCCCGACCCCGGTTGGAGCAAAGCGCTCCATCGGGGTCGTGGTGTTTCTGCAGTCAGTCGAGAGACAGCTCGGCGCCCAGCGCGCGATCGACGAGGGTGACTTCGACGCCGAGTTTCGTGGCCAGGTCGAGCAGCAGCGTTCGCTCCTCGGCGCTCACGTGACCATCGGCGCGGGCGACGAGGCACAAGTCACGCAGCACCTGGCCGCGGCGGAGCACGGGCACCACGGCGACGGCGTTCGAGATTCGTCGTGGCAGATCGTCAGAGAGCGCCTTCACGTTGACGCGGTCGACGGAGCCGACACCGAAGAACCGCTCGAGCACCTTGCGTTCCTTCTCGTCGAGCTCGCCGTTCGCGCTGGCGACGGCGACTCCGCCCGCGAGCAGCAGCCGGCGCATGGCTTCGGGAATCTCGCCTTTGTCTTCGAGGTACGTCGGCTCCATCACGGCCATGAGCTCGGCGACTTCGGTCTCGAGCTGCGTGCGTGAGAGGCCGGTTCCGGCGAACTGTTCGGCGCGTGAGAAGGCGTTGGCGGCCTGCAGGCGGAGCGGGCTGAACGGGTGCGTGGCGAACCAGTCGGGCTGGGGTTTGCGGTTGGCGTCGTCGGCGGAGCGTTTCCCGAGCTCCTCCTGCATGTCGCCGAGCTGGGAGATGAGATCCTCCGCGCGCATGCTGGTGAGGCCCTGACGCAGGCCCGAGGCGAGCTTGAGGAGTGAGCTGGTGACGCCGTCGAGTTTGCCAGCGCAGGTGAGGCCAGCGCGGTCGGCGGAGATCTCGGCGTAGCGGCTCCAGGCGAAGAGCTGCGTGGCGGCGACGCCAACCATCGACGACTCGACGAGCGCCTTCATGGGCAAGCGGTGGTGGCCGAAGAGGTGATGCCCGAGCTCGTGGCCGATGACGAACTTGAGCTCTTCGTCATCGAACGATTCGAAGAGTGACGAGGAGAACAGCATGAAGACGCGGCCGTCTTCCGGCCGGGCCATGCCCGCGTTGAAGCTCGCGTCGGGGTAGATGTACGTCTCGAGCGTGCCCTCGAAGCCGAGCGTCTTCGTGCAGTGGCCGACGAGCGTGGCGAGGCGGGGAGACATCGGCGGCGTCACGCGGAGCGCCGTGGCGAGGAAGGAGCGGCGAATGCCGAGGTCCTTCTGTTTCTCCGCGTCGTCGACGATGCGCTTGATGTGCGGGTCCGCGAGCAACTTCGCTTCGAGATCGGAGTCACCCTGCGCGCGAAGGTCGAGTCTGGGAGCCATGAGCCGGGTTTCTACTCCGCCCGCGAGGTGCGGCGTGTGCGCGCAGCCGAGTTGTTTCCCGACGCCCGTCACCAGGTAGGCTCGCACCAATGGGTGGGTTCCCGTCAGCAACACCGACCTCTTCGAGAAGCACCTCCGCCCGTAGGCTTAGACTCTCGAGCAATGCGTGGGGCCGCGTTCGCTCGACGCATGGTGGCTGTAAGAACCAGGGCAGCGGTAGAGGAGTTGGGTCCGAGCTCTCCTTACTCGTTGCGTGAGCGATGAACTCGCCGAAGATGAACAACGCTTGGAGATGCGGAGGGCAATGTGGGACGCGATCGCGTTAAGAAGAGGCTTGGTCGTGATGCGCTGCCTGAGTTGACAAGGCTTCATGAGCGCCACCGTGGTGTAACTAAGGCGCTGGCCGAGGCGATGGCAGAGTCTGCCGCTGTAGCGCTCTCACGACACCACTCATCGCCCGCTGACTTTCGTGTTTCGCACGACGCAACCACAACGAACCGTCAGGTGCGCTGGGAAGAGCCATCCGACCGAACCCAACGTGCCCACGGGAACACCGACGACGCGACTGAAGCTGGTGCCTACTCGATTGCCCTTGCGACGGTTGAGACCGAGTTGGGACTGTATGCCATTGCGCGCACGGACGTGCGTACCGGAGCCGACTACTACGTCGGCCCTCCTGAAACAGACGAACTGGACCTTGAGGAAGCACTTCGATTGGAGGTGTCTGGGGTAGATGCCGGGGACGAGTCGGTTGTTGCACAGCGCTTGCGCAAGAAGGTCAAGCAGACGACGAAGGGACAAGTCGACGTTCCTGCTCTCGCCTGCGTCGTGGGATTCGCTGCAAAACGGATCGTCCTTGAGCGAGCCGAGACCGAATAATGGCTGGGAACGATCATCAGCTTGCTCAAGACCTCTCCGCATCAGCGGCGGCGCATCTTGCAAAAGGCGAGCGAAAGAAGGCTCACGAACTCTTCTCGAAGGCTGCCGACCTTGAGGAGAAGGCGTTTGAAGCCGTTCCAGCGACGCGCGTACGCACTCGCGGCATACTCGCCGTAAGTGCGGCCTCGCTTCTCTATAAGGCCCGTCGACTTACAGACGCACGACGCTTCCTTTTCAAGGCGTTGGCATCGGATGAACCCTTGCTGCCACCACAAGAATCACAGTTGAGAGAATTGCTTGAGGTTGTTTGGGACGAATTGAGCTTGCCTCAAGGCTCCGAGTACTCGCCCAACCAGATTGACGTAGCCCTTCGGGGCGGCGATGTGGGATTTGGCACCGCGCCTCTTGGACTGGCACTCGCCAAGGCCGACGAGATCATGAAGCTCGTCGTTCGGTTTGGAGAGTTCCTTGATGGCAAGCCGCTGCGAACTCGTGGCTCGGCATCACCAGAGATTCTCGACTTGGTTCAGGCTCGAATTACACAGCCGGTCGCAGGGAGCTATCGGTTTTCCGTTCGGCTCGTGGAACCGGCCCAAGAGGAAATGTTCGACAAGGGCACGATTGTGCAGAGCATTGCGCCTTTGTTCTTCAACGTTTTGCGTGCAGCTACCGCAAGTAATCCCACCGAAAAAGAGAAGCTGAAGAAGCTGATTCCAGATTCCGGCTACCGCACCACAATGGTGAAGCTGCTTCGCAACATGGTTCCGGCTGACCGTTCGCTTCGTGAGATTGAACTATCAAGCGTGCATCAGACCGACGGTGAGGCGCCGGTTCGTGAGAGCGTCGTTCTGTTTAGAGAAGTCAAGGAGTCACTGAACTTGGTGCTCCGAGCCGAGCTTCCAGCGCCAGATGAGTCAGTGGCTCAGGGAGACGATGGCGAATTGGTCGTCATTACGGGAGTGCTGCGAGCGGTGCACCTAGACGACCATTGGCTGCTGATCGTCGACGAAGACGGCAGGCCTCATAAGTGTGGAACTGGCAGAAACGCGTTGGATGACTTGGTCGGACCGATGGTGAATCGCCGAGTAGAGGTTCGAGTTCGTAGGGACCCGACGACTCAGGCATTCGAGATGCTCGACATCGAGCCTGTCGAATAGGCAGATGCGAGGCTCGTAGTTTGATCAGCACAAGCCGGTCGACTCAACGCGAGGTTCGCGCAATGTCGAAGCGTTCCGGGCTTCCGCGGACCTGTGAACGTGGGAAAGGTGGTTTTGTCGGAAGCTTGGCCGGACCGCACCTGCGCGTCGAACTGCAGCTTCGCCAGGCGCACGAACAACACGAATCGTGTCTTCAGGCTCGGTGATCGACCCGAGCTGCCCGGCGCCACCGGCACTGATCGGCGCACCGCTCGCGGTCCTCACCCGAGATCGCTGCCGAAGTTGCACGTCGAGTTGTGGGATATGCAAACAATAGCAAAGGCTGGGAAGTTCCCCGCCGGTCGCCGAACACATGAGTTCGTTGTTGGCCACGCACTCAACGGCGCATGCCTGGCATGGTCGCTAACGCGGGTCTTGCGTGTCAGTTCCGGTCAGCAAACAGCGAGACTACTGCTGACGAAATCGCGACGATTGCTCGCGCATCTTCCGGCTCCCATTCGATGTGTTGCACGTGTTCATCGCGGTGATGCGCCGGTGCGGTGAGCGCCATCAGCACCCGCCTGAGCAGGCGTAGCCGATCATCCTTGGACATCGTTCGAAGATTCACGAAGAGGTCTTCACCTGGCAGATTCGCCCTGTTGACGAACTCAACATCTCCAAGCGCTGTCGTGACTGCCTCGATTGAATCTCGGCAGGATGCCACAGCGGGCCTCCAGTGGCCGACGCGAAGGTGATCCGTGGCGGTTCCCAAGTCCTCAACCGCCTTCCTCAGTTGCTCGTCTTCAATTGACTCAGGGCTCGGCACCTCAATCAACTGTCGATCAGCATATCCCGCGTTCCGAAGAAGCTCGATACACGAGCTTTGATTGAGCGCGTAAGACAACTCGAAGGACTGTCCACCTCTACGCCCGTCGCACATGCACTCTGGGTGGATGCGAAGAGAAAGCGTCACGCCTTCCCCGGCGCGCAGGTCGTCAAGCGCCTTGAGCCGGTGCGCGTCAGCCTCAAGGTACATCATCACTGTGAATCCATTGCCACGGGTCCCATCGTAGAGTTCTCCGCTGATTGGTTGACCGCCTGAGGTCAGAAAACCCAGCGGAAGTGGGGTGGCGCCTGGGCGAGTCACGCTGACTTCGCATTTGAGATCCGTTAGCCGGACAGACTGGAGTTCAGGCGGTCTCGGGTTCGCCGCCACGTAGAAGTTGAAGAGAAGTCTGTGGTGTCCCAGCCCCCGCTGGCCGGTGATGTTCTGGATTGAGAGTTCGCCAAACGGCTCAAGTGAACCTCGAAGGTTCTGGTAGTAGAAGGTCATTCGCATCGGTTTCCTTTCTGAGGTTTGCGGAGAGCTGACGACGAGTCCGAGATCATCGATGGTGAGCCAAGGGTGTTTGCTGACTCTGTAGCAGGTGGGTCTGACATCCTGACGGCGAGCCTGTGCAAGCGGACGAGATCGCTGAAAGGGAGCCTGTTCGACTCGGCGAGGGCTAGCGGGGTCCTTTGGGGTCCTGCCGACGGCTGGGGAGTTCCCCGCAGGCTGTTGTCGACCCGAAAGTCTTACCCGCGGGACTCTCGAACGCTGAAGGTCTTACCGGCTGCACTGCCGAGTCCAGCGGGTAAGACTCTCGGCTCCTGCGCGCCCCGAATTGGCTCATTTCGACCTGGCGCAGTCGCTGCTCTTCCTCCTTCCATCGCACGGACTTTCCCGGGCGACACATCGAAGAGGAACGCAGCCATGGACAAGAAGAAGATCACCGAGGCCCGCAGCATCATCAGCAAGCTCCCCACCCACCTCGAGCGCTCGGGAGGCATTTCGTCGCAGCTCCGCACTGTGGAGGACGGCGCCGAGTTGTACGACGCCGTGCAGAAGTCGGAGCTCGACCTGCGCACTGCGCGCGAGAAGGCCGAGGGCGTCGTCGCCGAGTATGTGAAGGAGAGCCAGCAGCTCGACGCATCTGAGAAGAAGCTGCTCGGCCTCATTCGCGTCGGCGCCGAGGTCTGCACGCTCTTCGGCGTCCAGATCGCGAACGATGTGCTCAAGGCCGACGACGCAGACCCGCAGGCTTCGTCCGCGCACATCGCGCACTACCTCACCCGCGTGCCCGGCTTCGGCAAGGCGCTCGGCGAGGGCCTCATGCAGCAGCGCGCGCAGTTCCTCGAGGCCGAGAAGGCCATCAAGGCGGTCGAGGCGCATACCGAGGCCGGCACCCGCGAGCTCAATGGCGCCTACTATCGCGCCGTGTCCGTCGTCGCGCAGGCCAAGGCGTTCCTCGCAGTGAAGGGCGTCGTGGTTCGCGACCGCAAGGCGTCGGTGCGCAAGCCCAAGTCGCTGCCCGAGCGGACCGCCGCAAACTCGCAGACCGAGCGCGCTTCTTCGGCGAGCGTGCCGGCGCCTGCTCCCACGCCGGTGGTCCCGGAGGCTGCGTAACGTGTGCTGTCCCTGGTGGCTCCGGTCGTGACCCGGCTGGAGCCACTTCCTTCTCAGTCGTTCCGCGGTTGCTCCCTTCATCACGCCACTGAATTGGTTGGTGATTCGGGCAGCAACTCGCTCTGTCGACAATGGGCCCGCTTTGCTAGGGCACGTCGGCATGAACCCTCAGATCTTCCGGGAGTACGACGTTCGCGGGCTGGTGGACAAAGACCTCACTGATGCCGTCGTCGAAGACCTCGGCCGCGGTCTCGCCACGATGGTCAAGCGCGCACACGGCAGCACCATCGTCGTCGGCCGTGACGCTCGCGAGTCGGGCCCGCGGTTCCAGGCGGCGTTCATCAAGGGCGCGACCTCGACTGGCATTCACGTCATCGACGTCGGCGTCGTGCCGACTCCGGTCGTGTACTTCGCGGCCAACACGCTGCCCGTCGACGGCCTCGCGGTCATCACCGGCAGCCACAACCCGCCCGAGTACAACGGCTTCAAGATGGGCGTCGGCAAGACGACCTTCTACGGCGAGACGATTCAGCAGCTGCGCACGCTCATCGAGACGCGCGACTTCGAGAAGGGCACGCCCGGCACCGTCACCTCGTTCGACGCCTGCACGCCGTACCTGCACTTCGTGACCTCGACCGTCACGCGCGGCCCGAAGAAGCTCAAAGTCGTCGTCGATGCCGGCAACGGCGTCGGTGGCATCGTCTCGGTGCCGATGCTCCAGAAGCTCGGCTACGACGTGGTGCCGCTGTACTGCGAGCCCGACGGCCGCTTCCCCAACCACCACGCCGACCCGACGGTGGCCAAGAACCTCGAGCTGCTCATCGCGGCCGTGAAGAAGGAGAAGGCCGACCTCGGCGTGGCCTACGACGGTGACGCCGACCGCATCGGCGTCGTCGACGAGCACGGTGAGATCATCTGGGGCGACAAGCTGATGATTCTGCTCTCGCGCGCGGTGCTGAAGGCCGTGCCGGGCGCTCCCATCGTCGGCGAGGTGAAGTGCAGCTTCACCATGTACGACGACATCGCGAAGCACGGCGGCAAGCCCGTCATGTGGAAGACCGGCCACTCGCTCATCAAGGCCAAGATGAAGGAGCTCCACGCCGAGCTCGCCGGCGAGATGAGCGGCCACATCTTCTACAAACACCGCTTCTTCGGCTTCGACGACGCGCCGTACACCGCCGCCCGCCTGCTCGAGATTCTCTCGAACGAGAAGGGCACGCTCTCCTCGATGCTCGCCGACGTGCCGGTGACGTACTCGAGCCCCGAGCTGAGATTCGACACGGTGGAAGAGAAGAAGACCGCGCTCGTGAAGCGCTGCACCGAGATGCTGCGCGCCAAGGGCCTGAACCTCATCGAAGTCGACGGTGTGCGCGTCACCTGGCCCGACGGCTGGGGCCTCATTCGTTCGTCGAACACCACGCCGATTCTCGTCGTTCGCTACGAGGCCAAGACGAAGGAGCGCCTCGAAGAGATTCGCGCGCTCATCGACGGCACCATCGCCGCCGCCAAGAAGGAGATCGGCGGATGAAGGTGCTCGCCTTCTCCGGCAGCCTTCGCACCGGGTCGTGGAACGAGCAGCTGCTCGCCATCGCGGTGAAGGGGCTGCTGGCGCGAGGCGTCGAGGTCGACGCGTGGAACTTCAAGGCCGCCAACATTCCCGTCTACGACCCTGACACGTCAGACGCGAACCCGCCGGCCGCGATGGTCGACTTCAAGGCGCGCGTGCGTGGCGCGACGGGCCTGCTCATCGCGTGCCCCGAGTACAACTACAGCTACCCGGGCGCGCTGAAGAACCTCATCGACTTCGCCTCGCGGCCGCCTGAGCAGAACCCGTTCAAGGGCCGCGTGAGCGCGCAGCTGGGCGCCACCAACGGCCCCGGTGGAACGTTGCAGGCGCAGGTGATGCTGCGGCACGTGCTCTCGGCGCTCGGGTGTCACACGTTGCCCGGCGCGTTCACCGTCTCGCGCGTGTCGGAGGCGCTCGATGCGCAGGGCCTCAAAGACGAACGGCAGAAGAAGAACCTCGATGGCTTCCTCGATCGCTTCGTCGACGAGCTGAAGCTCAGGAGTCGCTGACATGGTCGCCCTCGGCGTCGACATCGGTGGAACCAACGCGCGCGCCGCGCTGGTGGAGCGCTCGACGGGCAAGCTGCTGAGCACCGTGAAGGAGCCGCTCTCCGACCGCACGCCCGCGGGCGTCGTCTCGGTCGTTCGTTCGCTCGTCGAGAAGGTCGGTGCGGGCCACACGGTCGAGAAGGTCGGCGTCGGCGTGGCGGGAATGTTGCGCGGCGACATCGTCGTGAACGCTCCGAACCTGCACTGGCGAGACGTCGACTTCGGCGGGCCGCTCGCGAAGGCGCTCGGGCGTCAGGTGCGCCTGGTGAACGACTTGTCCGCTGCGGCCTGGGGCGAGTTCCGAGGCGGCGCGGCGCGTGGTGTCGAAGACTCCTTCACCGTCTTCGTCGGCACGGGCGTGGGCAGCGCCATCATCAGCGGTGGCCGGCTCGTGCAGGGCGCGACCGGAGTCGCCGCCGAGTTCGGCCACGTGAAGCTCGTGCCCGATGGTGGCCGCCTGTGCGGCTGCGGCGAGTACGGCTGCCTCGAGGCGTACATGGGCGGCGCGAAGCTGACGGAGTGGATGGCCGAGTCTGGCGTGACGGGAACGCCGTCGGACCTCGAGCGTCAGGCGCAGGAAGGCGTCACCACCGCGAAGGGCATCTACGACTTCGCCGTCGGGCATCTCGCGCTCTCCGTCGCGAATCAGGTGACGGTGTTGAACCCGGCGGTGGTGGTGCTCGGTGGCGGCGTGTTGTCGCGGTGCCCGGGCATGGTGCGGCGAATCAACGACGTCGTGCTGTCTCGCGCGAGCGCGGCGTCGCGGAGCTCGCTGCAGATTCGAATGGCCGAGCTCGGTGACGACAGCGGCCTCGTCGGCGCGGCATTGTTGGCCTGAGTAGCGGGCATTCTCCGTGTCGCGACAGGACCTCCACGCCGTGTCAGCGCGGCGCACATCACGCCCGCAGCGAAGAGGCCTCGCCCTGACACTCCACGAGCCCGGCATCGGTCACTGAGCGTCGCGCTGCTTCGCGAGCGTCACCATGTGGGTCGCATCGAGTCCGGCTCCCAGCACAAACGCGCTGCTGCGGTTCCTGTTCGTATCGAGCGTCGCGCGTCTTCATGAACGGTCTTCGCGCGCCTCCTCGCCGAACATCGAAGGAAATGCCGGAGTGGAGTTGCCTCGATGGACGGGCCTGGTCGCCCAGCTGTTCGCGCGCGAGCGCCAAACGCGGAGCAACGAACGCTCAGAACACGAAGCGGGTCGCGAGCGCGTTCCACGATTCGTCGCTCACGCCGATGCGGGTGAGGTGAGCGCGTGCGCCCCCGGTGCGGTCGAGCTCGTCGAGCACGGCCTCGAGGCTCGGTGGTGTTCCTCCCAGCCCGTTCTCCGTCGTGCGGGAGTAGTCCTTCAGCACGTCCGCGCGACTCACCCCGAGCGCGCGCAACAACAGCGCTGCCACCACGCCGCTCCGGTCACGCCCGTAGGTGCAGTGGAACAGCACTCCGCCGGTCGCCCCGCTCATCGTCTCGAACACCAGCTTCATCGACGCATCGGCGTGCAGGTCGGCCAGATAGTCGGTGGTGCTCAACGAATACGGAATCGGCAGCGGCGCGTGCACGACCGTGATGCCGGGACAGGCGCCGTCGGGCAGCGACATCCACTCCGACGACTCGCGCAGGTCGATGATGGTCGAGATGCCCAACCTCGTGAGTTCGGCACAGCCCGCGGCATCGAGGCTGCCGGGCGCGGCGGAGCGGAAGATGACTCCGCACTGCGTGGCGCCACTCGTCGCAGACAGCCCACCCAGGTCTCTCGCGTTGCGCACCTGATTCACCAACACAGGGCTTCCCGCAGGGCACGTCTGGGTCGGCATCATGATGCGAGGTGCTGGTGTGGGCGACGGGGGCGCACAGGAGACGAGCAGAAGCCAACCGACGAAGCGCCGCACGTCACCTGTTTGCCCCGCTCCGCTCTCGCGAGCAACCGCTCGCCCCATTGGAGTAGGGAGCCCGCATGGCTCTCTCGCTCTCGTCTCTCGCGTCGCCGTCGCAGTTGCTCCCGCTGTGGCAGGTGCTCAAGCGCGTGCCGGGCGGTGGCGTGGTGATGGGCCGGCTCGCGGGCCGCATGGCTCCGTACACGGGCACGATTCGGCCCGAGGTGCTCACGCTCGAGAAGGGCTACGCGCGCATTCGCATGCGTGACACCCGCCGCGTGCGCAACCACCTCAACTCGGTGCACGCCATCGCGCTGATGAACCTGGGCGAGGTGTCGACCGGCATGGCCGTCATCACCGCGTTGCCCGAGGGCATGCGAGGCATCATCTCGCGCCTGTCGATGGACTACCTGAAGAAGGGCCGCGGCCCGTTGGTGGCCGAGTGTTCGTGCCCGGTCATCACCTCGACCGAGAAGCAGGATCTCGAGGTCACGGCCGAGCTGAAGAACGAAGCGGGCGAAGTGGTGGCCATCGCCCACGCGAAGTGGCGCGTCGGTGCCTGAGGTTCAGGGGCCGCGAACGTTTTCCCAGCCGGCCGTGCCCGTCGCCCACTGCGTCGCCCAGTCACTCAGCTTCACGCCGCCGACGGTGCGCGTGAACAGCTGCGGCAGCATCACGTGCGTCGGGTTCGCAGGGTCGACGACGTAGTACTTGAGGTTCGCCTTGCCCTGGTACTGGCCCGTCAGGAGCGTGGTGGTCGCCGCTTCGAAGGCCACCTGGTCCATCTGGAAGAACTGCGAGAGCACGCTGTCGCGGCTGTAGGCGAGCAGGCCGAAGCGACGGTTGGGGTACGTGCTCGCGAGCCACGACGGCACGAGGTTGAAGTTCTGCGTGCAGCCCGTGCAGCCGGGAGGATCCTGCACGCCCCAGGCGGCCAACCAATCAGCGAGCAGCGAGGCCTGGGTCGGGTTGATCATCTGCGCCGAGTCGGCGAGCCCGTGCACTTCCGCCTGCGGGAACGCGGCGGCGAAGCGGTGGTAGTTGAGCTGCACGCCGAAGCCGCCAGCGCTCGTGCCGGTCAGCCAGATGCGGCGCGGGCCGGTGAACGTCTGCGAGAGCCGCGCGAGGAAGGCGCGCACGTTGGCCGCGCCCTTGTGGTGACCGCCGTAGCTCGTCACCTGGTCGCCCGAGTGCACGTCGCCCGTGCAGTACGGAATGAACACGAAGCTCGCGTTGCGGAACGGGTTGTTCATGTTCGTGCGGTTGAAGGCGACCTGGTTCTTGATGCTGTCGGTCGCGAAGTCGGCGCCCGAGTAGCCGTCGAAGTCGGTCGCGCTGCGCACGGTGAAGCAGGTGAGCTGGTTCCAGCAGGCGCCGCCGCCCTGCATGTAGACGATGACGTCGTTCGACTTGTTGGTGAGGTTCACGCCGATGCCGGTGGGCGTGCCGGTGCCGCACTCGGAGTCGGGGAAGTCGACCCACGTCCACTGCTCGTTCGGCGCGACGATGGGGCCCGAGGTGGTGACGCCCGCATCCATCGTGACGCCTGCGTCCATCGTCACGCCGGCGTCCTGCTCCATGCCCGCGTCCATCGCAGTGACGTTCGACGTCGCGCACTTGCCGACCGAGCAGACCTGCCCGCCGACGCAGACGTCACACATGTTGCCGCTGGTGCCGCACTGGGTGGTCGAGGTGCCGGCGACGCACTGGTCATCCATCGTGCAGCAACCGGTGCAGGTGTCGGTGCGGCAGCGCGGCTTGGTGCCACAGGCCGTCAGCGAGAGAGCGAAGAACGAGAGGGCGAGGACGACGACGCGCATGGGAACCTCGAGCGGAAGACCGGCGCTCTGTAGCCCGCGCGCGGGGCCGAACCAACCCTCGGAGCGCCGCATCGTGTCAGCGACGGGTCGGCGGCTCGGCGAACGCGTGCTTCGCGAAGAGCGTGGCGTGCTCGACGTTGCGCACCCACGGCGTGTTGCCCTTGTCGAGCGAGACGACCTCGTCGAGGCGGCCCTCTTCGTAGCGATAGTCCTGCGCGATGCGGTAGCGGTCGAAGGGCGCCAGGCTGCTCACCTCGGCCGCGAGCTCGAGCGACGCCTTGCGGAACTGCCCGTCGGTGGTGCCGGTGCCCGCGCCCAGTGACGACGCCACGCGAACCGGCACGGCGTTACCGCCGCCGTCGAACTCGAGGTGGAAGAACCAGGTCTGCAGCCGGTCTCCCGCCGAGCCGTCGTAGTCGGGGTGGCGGCGGCGCAGGCTCTTCACCGACTCCCAGTGGTTGCCGAGGCGCCGCTGCTCGACGCTGAAGTCGTAGTCGAACTGCGGCGAGCGCACCCACGCGCCGTCGACGAAGCGTTCGCATTCTCCGCGGCCGACCCAGAGCAGGGTGACTTCGGGTTCGGTCGAGGCCGCGGGAGGAACCCACGCCTTCTGGGCGGCGCAGCCGGTGGTGAGGAGTGCAGCGAGGAGGAGGCGGGACATGGGAGCTCCGGTGGTGACGTCGGCGCGGCGTGCGGCGACTGGAGACACCATGCGGCCGCCGGGCGTTGACAACAATGCAGGCTCTGGACAACACATTGTTGCGCCATGACAACATCGACCATCGATGGGCTCGTCGCGTTCCAGGCCGTCGCGCAGGCGCGCAGCTTCACGAAGGCGGGGCAGGCGCTCGGGCTCGACAAGTCGCGAGTGAGCCGGGTGGTGAGCGCGCTCGAGGCCGCGCTGGGGCAGGCGCTGTTGGTGCGCAGCACGCGCTCGGTGTCGCTCACGGCGGAAGGGGAGGCGTTGTTCGCGAAGGTGTCGCCGCTGCTGGCGGGGTTGCAGGAGGCGCTCTCGGCGGCGCCCGACCAGCCCACCGTTCCCGCGGGAGAGGTGACCATCACCACCACGGCCGATCTCGGCCGCGCGATGCTGGCTCCGGCGCTCGCGTCGTTCCGCCAGCGGTTTCCCGCGGTGTTCGTGCGCGTGGTGCTGGCGAACGACGTCGTCGACCTGATGGGGAAGGGCGTCGACCTCGCGCTGCGCGTCGGTCACCCCGGCGCGGGCTCGTTCATTGCGCGCAAGGTGGGCTCGCTCGAGGCGGGCTTCTTCGCGTCTCCGGCCTATCTGGAGCGGAGGGGCACTCCGGCGACGCAGGCCGAGCTCGGCACGCACGATGGGCTGTGGCCCGAGGTGCCGAAAGGCCAGCGGTCGTTCTCGCCCGGTGGAGCGCCGCCGAAACCCGCGGTGCAGTGCGCCGACTTCTCGTTGCTGGCCGAGCTGGCGAAGCTGGGTGCGGGTATCGCGTTGCTGCCGACGTTTCTCGCGCCGAGAGACGGCTCGCTCGTGCGGGTGTTGCCGCAGGTGTCGCTGTCGAACGCGCCGCTGTACCTCGTGTCACGGCCGGTGAAGCCGGTGCCGCCACGGGTGCGCGCGTTGAGCGACTGGCTCGTTCAACACCTGCGCAGCGCTCCTTGAGGCCTCCGGGCGTCGGCGTCTCTGGCGGTCTGTGGCGACGGGCTGCCATCGAACGCACCTCGCGCATGGGCACGCAGCAACCGACGGCGTGGGTCACCGAACGTCGAGCAGCTCGATCTCGAACACGAGCGTCGAGTTCGCGGGAATGTTCGTCTTCGCCTCCTGCCCGTAGCCGAGGTCGGGCGGCACGATGAGCTGCCGCGTCTCGCCCTCCTTCATGCCGAGCAGACCTTCGTCCCAGCCGGGACTGACCTGACCCTCACCCACCCAGAACGAGAAGGGCGCGTTGCGGGTGCGCGAGCTGTCGAAGACGCCGCCGTCGAGAATGCGCCCCACGAAGTGCACCTGAATCTTGTCGCCCTTCTTCGCGGCGTCGCCGTCTCCGGGCACGAGCACCTGCGTGATGAGCCCGCTCGGTCGCGTGACAGGCGGCTGCGGTGTCGCGGGCACGGGCGGCGGGCTCTTCTTGCAGGCCGTGAGCGCGAGGCAGAGCGAGAGAAGGAAGCGCATGGTCGGCACGGTAGAGGCTCCCGCGCTCGTGGAACAGACGGGAGTCGAAACGACTCACATCGATAACCAATGGTGCTCGATGGCCTGACCCTTCGTTCCCGCACTTTCGACACGGCTTCGGCATCATTCCCTGCGTCACCAACCAGGGAGCAGCTCATGGCCAACATGCCGCAGCCGATTCAGCCTCACTCCAGCGCGTGGATTGCGCAGACGTGGATCTCGTTCGTCGTCGCCGTGGGAATCACCGCGATGGGCATCTGGTTCCTGCCGGTCGACATCTGGGTGAAGGCGTTCATGGGCATGGGCCTGCTGTTTTCGGTCGGCTCGACGTTCTCGCTCGCGAAGACGGTGCGCGACCAGCACGAAGCGATGAGCATCAAGCAGCGCATCGACGACGCGCGGGTCTCGCGGCTCATCGCCGAGCACGACCCGCTCAAGCCGGCGTTGTGAACGTCAGCGATCGCGGAGCCGATGCACCAGCGACCGCAGCCCCGGCACCCGCTTGAGCACCGACGACACCCGCGGCACCTGTCTGAGCACCAGGTGCGCGCCGCGGGGAATCGAGAGCCGAAGCGCTCCACGACGAACGGCGACGACCCGCCCCAGCACTTCTTTCGCAGGAGGATCGACCACGCCGACACTCGAGACCGTCACCAGCGGGCCGGTGCTTCGCACCAGATGGGCGACGAGCTGGTCAGCGGGGTTCACCACCAGCGCGATGTCACCGGGGCGGAGCGACGACTCATCTCCGCGCAGCACCTGCACCTGGTCTCCATCGAGCACGAGCGGCCACAAGCTCCGTCCACTCGCGCGCAGCCACATGCGCTGCCCGACCGGGAGCGCCCGCAGCAACGCCTCGATGCGTGGGTCGGCCATGCGCGGAGCAGTCTGTCACGCCGCGTGCGCGAGGCGCTCTTTCACGAAGCCCATCACCTCGGGCACGAAGCCGGGCAGGGCGGCGGCCTTGAAGTGGCCCATGTGGCCGAGCGCGGGCACGCCGAGCTCCTTCGGGCGGTGCGTCTTCAGGGTGAGCGGCGCGTTGCGGTAGTGAGAGAGGAACACCGTCATCGACTTCGGCGGCGCCCACAGGTCGTCAGCGGCCGTCAGTCCGAGCACCGGCACCGTCACGCGGTCGAACAGCGGCTGCATGTCGATGGAGCGGTCGTCGAAGAAGTAGTTCGGCCGGTGCGCCCAGTTGTCCCAGTCGCGGTAGACGCCGAGCGGCAGGTCTTCACCGCCCCAGAGCTTGCCGGGCAGGTAGCCCTTCGTTCGGGTCGCTGCGGGGCCGACGAGCTTCCACAACAGCTCCACCTTGAGGCGTTCGCTCAGCGGCATGTAGCCAGACCACGCGGCGCCGGTCGCGACCGTGACGAGGCCGAGCGTTCGATTCGGGTCAGGCAGCTGTCCGAAGGCGTGCCCGCCGAAGCTGTGACCGACGACGACAGTCGGGCCGCGAGCGAGCGCGAACTCCACGGCTGCGGCGACGTCGAGCGTGGCCCAATGGCGATAGTGACAGTCGAACCCGGCCAGCGAGGCGGGCTTCGACTCGCCGATGCCGCGGAAGTCGAGCGTCACCACCTCGAGGCCCTGCTCCGTGAGGGCCTGCGCGAAGCGTCGGTAGTAGCGCTGGGCCACGCCGGTCGCTCCCGCCATCACCGCCACGGCGCGCGCGGGCTTTTCAGGCGTGAACAGCTTCGCGGCCAGCCGGTAGCCGTCCTGCGCGGTCAGGGTGACGGGGGTTTCGGGGTTCATGTCTCCAGTGGAGACACTAGCGACGTCCACCAGGCTCCGCAACTGCACCACCTGTCTTCAGGGAATCGTCAGCGCGGCCTGCTCGAGGCGCTCGCACCGGCGCGTGTTCACGAAGACCGGCTGACTGCCGGTCGCAACCGACGGGTCCAGCGTGCCTTCCCACGTGGTGCCGGTCGAATCGGCGCGGCCGCGAGCGAGCGCGACGCCACCAACGACCACGTCGAGCACCGAGCTCAGGTTCTGGCCTTCGAGCACGACGGCGTCGGTGCGGGCTGCCATCGGTCGCACGCGCGTCACCACCGGCGCGGGCAACGAGTCGTCGCAGACGAACATGGAAAACTCGCTCCACGACAACCCACCACGCGTGTCTCGCAGCACCGTCCACAACGTCACGGTGCGCCGCTCGGGAATCGGGTCGAACGCCTTCGCACCCGGAGCGGTGAACACGGTCTTCACGCCTTCACGCATCGCCGTGCGCTCTTCGGTGAAGCGGCCGGCGGTCGTGTACCAGGCGACGAGAATGCGCTCGGTGCGCGCTTCGGGCCCGGCTGGCGTCGACGCGGTGAACGGCTCGAACGAAGCGTCATCGGCGTCGACGTCGAGTTTGAGCTTCTGGGCGGGCTTCATCATCACGCGCGCGCCCCTGGCCCAGTCGCCATCGTCGACGATGAGTCGTGCCACACGCGGGTTGGTGTTGCGCTCCGGGTCTTCCGAGATACGCACGCGGAAGAGCGACACCAGCGAGCGCACCTCTTTGTTCTGCACGCGCGTGAAGACGGCACGCAGCTCTTCCATCGACGCCGTCGGAGAGACCTCTTCGGCCACGGAGATGGCGAGCGCCTGGCCCGTCGTGCCCAGCGTGCGTTGCGGGTCATCGGCCGCGAGCACGTCGAAGAGCCCGCGCGGCGCCGTGTAGACCGCCGTCGAGTTGAGCCCGATGAGCTTCACGCCCGGAGGCAGCGCAGTCATGTCACCCAGCTTCGACGGGTCGTTGATGACGGCCGGGTCGGAGCACGTGGTGCGGTTCAGGTTGAACGGGTCTGGGTCGCAGCCAATCCAGAACGTCGTCGTTCCCGCGGTGCGGCTCGGGTCGACGGCGAGCGCCGAGAGCTGGGCCGATTCTCCCGGCTTCAAGTCGGCGGGTGAGGCCGTCACGCCGAGCAGGCGCAGGTTGTCGACGAGCGACTCGGTGGGAAAGTCCTCGGGCGTGCAGGCCGCGAGCGCGAACGAGACGAGCAGCAACGCGCGCCGCATCAGTACTCTCCTCGTACGCCCAGCACGGGAAGAATGGGCAGCCCGGTGACGAAGGTGCGCGTCGAGTAGTCGTACGAGTTCAGCACGCCTTCGACGTTCGCCCGGTTGGTGACGTTCTGAACGTCGACGTAGATGGCCAGCATCCAGCTCTGGAAGACGAAGCGTTTGTCGATGCGCACGTCGAGCTGGAAGAAGTCGGGCAGCCGCTCGCTGAACTGGTCGCCCTGAATCGGGAAGTAGTAGTTGCCGTTCACGTCGTAGATGGAGCCGACGATGGGCGTGTTGAGCGGCCCCGAGGTGTAGCGAAGGCGCCCGCCGATGATGAAGTCGAACGGGAGCTTGTAGCTCGCGACGACGATGAGGTTGTGCGGCTGGTCGTACTGGCCACGCGCCCAGACGGTGCCGCCGCGGAAGTCACGCTCCGAGCGCGAGAGCGTGTACGAGACCCAGCCGAAGAAGTTCTTCGTCAGTGCGTGCCGCAGCAGAATCTCGGCGCCGTAGCTGCGCCCACGCCCGAAGCTCTCGTAGCGCAGCGGGTTCGCGCCCATCGACGTGTCGCCGCCGTTCGTCGCCAACGTCGCGCGCGCCTGGTCGAAGAGGTCTTTGTAGTAGAGCTGCACGTCGAGGCTGATGGCGTCGGTGAAGCGAAACTCGCCACCCACCATCGCCTGCCGCGCGCCTTCGGGCATCAGGTCGGGGTTGCCGAACTTCTTGCTGAGCAGCCCCTGCCGGTAGTCGGGAGGCTGGTGGTAGATGCCGACGCCGCCTTTGACGAGCACGCGCTCGTGCGCCTGCCACAACACCGAGAGGCGCGGGTCGGCCCACGCCTTGTTCATCACCGAGTTGTAGTCACCGCGAATTCCCGCGACGAGCTTGAGCGGCTCCACCGGTTTCCAGATGGCCTCGGCGAAGAGCGCGGGCTCGACCTGAAACACCGAGGTGCGGTCGGCGACGAGCCGGCGCGACGCGAACGGGTCGGGAATCTGCCCAACCTGCGGCGGTGGCGGCGCCTGAATCTCGAGGGTGTACGGCAACATCTGAAAATCGAGCCCGGTCGCGACGGTGAGCTTCGCCTCGGGCACCGCGATGGTGAACGTGTTGCGCGAGATGAACGGGAACAGCCGCGTGTTCGCGAAGATGTCGGAGCCCGCGGTGAAGCCCACGTTGTCGAGGCCGAACGTGGTGCGCGTGCGGAAGTCGACGCGCTCGTGCAGCTTCGTGTCGAAGCCGAAGACGAGCCGGTTGTACGCGATGGTGGTGCCGAAGGTTGCGCGGCCCTCGGGGTCGATGGCCGGGTTCGGCAGCGCCGCGACGAGCTGGTCGTTCGAGCCGAAGAAGCTGACGAAGAAGCGGCTCTTGCCCTTCGGTGGCTTCCACTCCAGCCGTGCCTGGTAGTCCCAATAGCGGGGCGCGACGGTGAAGCCGATGGCGTCGGTGGCGCCGGGAATGAGGCTCAACACCGCAGGGAGGAACGCGTCGATGTAGCTGCGCCGCGCAGAGACCGCGACCGACCAGGCGTCGGTGATGGGCAGCTCGATGAGCCCCGAGATGTCGGCGACGTTCACGTCGAAGTAGCCGTGAATGCCCTTCTTCGAAGGCGTGCGCGCGGTGGCGCTGACGAGCCCGGCAGTGCCGCGGCCGTACTCCGCGCCGTAGTTGCCCTGCTGGAACGTGAGCGAGTCGAGCAGGTTCGAGTTGTACGTCGAGAAGAGCCCGCCGAAGTGGAACAGCAACGGCACCGGCGCTTCGTCGACGAAGGTGCGCGTGTCCCACGCCTTGGAGCCGCGAATGACGAGAAAGCCGAGACCGAACGGTGAGCGCGCGACGCCCGGCAGGTTCTGCACCACGCGAAACGCGTCGCCGTTGGTGCCGGGAATGAGCCGAATCTCCTCCTGCTTGAGCGTGACCTGCGCGACCTCTTTGCGCTCCCGCGGCGCGCGCACGATGGTCTCGTAGCCGCCGTAGACCTGCTTGCGCACGAAGTAGGTGACGTCGGTGCGCTGGCCGGGCGCGAACGTCTCGGTGGTCTCGAACTTCGTGTAGCCGGGCAGCAGCACCACCACGCGCTGCGTTCCCGACGGAGCGTCTTTCACCTCGAAGCGGCCGTCTTTGTCGCTGAGCGTCTCGAGCGCGGCCTCTCCTTCTCCGATGACGACCTGCGCGTTGGCCAGCGGGTCTCGGGTGCCGCGCTCGCGCACGATGCCGGCGAAGTTCACCAGGCCCGTCACGCCCGCGTCGGCGACGACGGGCACCTCGACGACCTGCTGCTTGAAGAAGAACTCGTAGCTGAACTGAATGCGCACGGCCGCGGGCTGGCCATCGACCTCTGCCGGTGTGAAGCCGAACTGCCGAATCGCGGCGAGGGCCTCACGATCGAAGCCGGCTCCGGCGCTCTGCACCACGCGCGCGTCCATCACGGCGCCGTCGGGGCCGATGTCGATCTCCATCACCACGGTGCCGCCGGTGCCGGCGTCGAGCAGCTCGGGCGGGACCGTCGCCTCGACCTGACGCACGAGCGTCGGCGCTTTCGTCAGCACGCCCGTGCCACCGTCTTGCGCGAGCGCGTTCAGTGCGAAGCAGAGAAGGGCGAGACCGACGGCGCGCACGGGAGCCGTGTCTAACTCGAACCGTTCGCCGCTTCACGCCGACGTTGTCGACGACAAACCGAACGACGGAGCGAGCGGCCGTGGCTATCGTCGCCCGATGCGCTCTGCACTCGTTCGTCGTGGGCTGGTGTTCGCTGCCTCACTCGCCGTCGGGTGCTCCGCGCCGACAGGGCCCGGCACCACCGGCGGAGGTTCTGCGGGAGGCACGTCGAGCACGACGGGTGGCGGAACGTCAGGCACGGGCGGCGGCACCTCGGGCACCGGAGGAGGAACGTCGGGGACCGGTGGTGGCTCGGTCTCGGCGGGTGGTTCAGCGGCGGGCGGCGCTGCGGGAGGAGCGGTCACGCCCTCGATGCAGGCCATCACGGCGCTCTCGGCGGGCGACGTCTCGACCTGCGCGGTGCTCGCGAACAAGACGGTGAAGTGCTGGGGCCGCAACAACGAAGGCCAGCTCGGCAACGACTCCACGATGGACAGCGTTCGGCCGGTCGCGGTGATGGGCCTCACCACGGCGACGCAGGTGTCGGTTGGCTACGAACACGCGTGCGCCCGCCTCGAAGACGGCACCGCGCGCTGCTGGGGGAGCAATTCGACCGGCCAACTGGGCAACAACTCCACGACGCGCAGCCTGGTGCCGGTGACGGTGATGGGCCTGTCGAACGTCGCGTCGATTCACGCCGGCGTCTACATCAGCTGCGCCCGCCTCACCGATGGAACGGTCTCGTGCTGGGGCCGCGGTGGTGACACTGGCAACGGCATCGTCGCCAACACGCTGGTGCCCGTCGCGGTGCAGAACCTCGCCAACGTCACCCAGCTCTCGATTGCGCCGAACTCGGGCACGGCCACGCCGGTGCACGTCTGCGGAGTGCGCGGCGACGGCACGGCCTTCTGCTGGGGCGCCAACGAAGACGGCCAGTGCGGCGACGGCACGCAGAACTCCGCCCGCCGGCCGGTGAACGTGATGGGCATCACCGACGCGCTCGAGATCTCCGCCGGAGGCACGCACGCCTGCGCGCGTCGCACGAGCGGCTTGTTCTGCTGGGGAACGGCGCCGCAGATTGGTGACGGCACCGTGGAGCGCAAGTTCGTGCCGACGCGCGTGATGACGACCGAGACCGTCGACCAGCTCGAGGTGGGCGGCAGCTTCTCGCTCGCGCGCACGCCAGCGAAGGGCCTCATCTGCTGGGGCCAGAACGGGCGCGGGGGCTGTGGCGATGCAGCGGCCTTCACGCCGGGCGGGCCTTCGTACTCGTCGCCCATCACCAGCCGGCAGACCGACGTGGCCTTCTTCTCGTCTGGAGACGCCCACGCCTGCGCGTACGTCGCTGCGACGCAGGTCACCTGGTGCTGGGGCTCGAACGACTACGGCGAGATTGGGTACGGCACGCCGACGCAGCCGACCCGCACGTCGACGCCCGACTTCGTGCGCTGGTGAATTCGCTCAGTCGTGGCGGTGCTCGATGAGCTTGCGAATCGCATTGCCCAGCTCGTCGGTCGTCGGCACCTTCGGCTTCGGCGCCGGCACGTTCGGCACCCGCAACGGCTGACCCGGCTTGAGCGGGAAGTCGTCGTAGCGGCCCGAGCCGTCGGCATCGATGAGAATGGCGTTCGAGTACGCGATGGGCACGTTGCCATGCAGGGGCCGCATCGTGCGCGTGGTGCCGCGCGCCATCACCACGTACCAGGTGTCTTTCGCCGGCCTGAGCACGAACTTCTCGACGAGGTGCATGCGGCGCAGGTTGGTGCCGGCGACGGGCTCGACCGGCGGCGTGGCGATGATTTTCCGATCGAGCGCGCGTGCGTCGGGCCAGGTCGAGTTCGTCTCGCCGTTCACCGCGTCGCGGCCGGTGGCGTGGCTGAAGACCTCGAGGCGGTCGACGAGCATCCACTCCGGGCCCTACACGTCGACGGTGAGCTCGACCGCGTCGTTCGCGGCGACCGAGAGGGTGCCACCGATGCCCACGGCCGCGCCCACCGGCATCATGGCGCCGTCGAGCTTCTTCGCCGTCACCTGCAGCAGCGGCCCGTTCGTCACGAAGGCCTGCTGCGTGCGAATGGCCTCGGCGAACTGGGCCGGCTGGAACGTCGTGGGCGTGTCGTTGACCACCTTCGCGTACGTGCGCGAGTAGCCGGGCGCATCGCTGAAGGGCTTGTGCGTGTCCGACACGCCAGTGGCCGTACGCACCGTGCCGCGCGAGAGAAAGGTCATCCAGTCGTTGAGCACGGCGTTGCTCGGACCGGTGCCGTTGGCGGTCTCGACGGCGTCGAAGCCGTCACCGAGCAGCTTCGTGTCGTTGGCCGTCGCGTCGGCGGCGGGCGCCATGCCGAACTGCGCCGGATCTCCGTGCGTGGCGAGCGTGGCCGTGTCGACCTTGAGCTGACTGAGCACGCCGCTGCTGCCGCGCGGGTGGTTCAGCTGCACGACGGCGCCCGGGTGCTCGGCCTTGATGCCCGAGAACACCTGAGGCATTCGCATCGACGGAGCGTCTTCTCCGCCAGCGTGGTCGAACGCGCCGCCGTTGGGCAGCTCGGGGTTCCGCTTCAGCGGGAAGGTGTTGAAGTGGCCGTGCGTGAAGGTCGTCACCTCTTCACCAATCATCGTGGCCATCAGGTTCTCGGCGTTGAGGGCGCGCACCACGGGGGCGAAGTCGGTGATGACTTCGTGGTCGGTCGAGAGCAGCACGTCGACGCCCTCGGCGAGGAAGTTGGCGGCCCGCAGTTCGTTGAGCACGGCGCTGTCGGAGCTCGCCACCGCGTGCACGTGCAGGTCGGCTGACATCCACCCCGGGGTCTCGACGACGCGGTCGACGACGGCGCTGATGGTGGCGTTGGTGGTGCGCAGGTCGACGGGCTCTCCGCGCATCGGCCAGGCGTCGGGCCAGGTGCTGTACTCGGGGCCGCGCGAGACGACGGCAGCGTACTCACCGGGCGGGAGCGTCAGCGTGAGCTGGCCGGTGACGGGCACGTAGCCGACCGCCGCAGCGCCCATCTCGGGCGGGTCGACGAGCAGGTGCTGCTTCCACGTCTGTGCATCGAAGGGGCAGGGCGCGGGCGTACAGAACACGGTCACCTTGGCGGGCACGGGCGAGTTCGCGAGGTTCTTCACGTTGACGGTGAGCGTGCGGCTGGTGCCCTGGGTGAGCGCGACCTGCGTGGTCTGGCCCTCGGTGATGGTGAACGTCGCCGCGGTGCCGATGGTGGTGCCCTCTTTCGAGGCGCTCGCCCGGTACTCGCCCGGAGCCAGGTTCGCGCGGCCCTTTCCCTGCGTGTCGGTCACCACCAGCGTCGTCATCAGCCCCGACGAGACCTCGGTGATGCTCACGCGTGCTTCGCCAGGCGTCGAGACGGTGAACTCGGCCGTGCCCGTGGCGGTGCCTTCGGTCGCCTGAATCACGTCGCTGATGCCGGCGATGTCTTTGGCGATGATGAAGTCGCGCACGTAGTGGCGCTTCTCCTTTGCGAGCACGTTGAACGAGCCGGGGCGAATCTCGGCCGCGGGGTCGAACCACGACAGCAGGCCCTGAAGGTTCTCGCCTTCGAGGAAGAGGCCGACGACGCCGCCGTAGCCGATGGCTGCGTTCGCCTTCACGGGCTTCGTCGCGTCGCGGAACGACATGGTGCGCAGGCCGTAGGCGACGCCGTCACCCTGCGAGGCGATCCACTTCGACTTGTCGGCGAGGCAGTTGGTGTCGTCGAGCTTGCTGGTGCCGATGCCGTTCTGGCAGCCGCCCGGGTTGAAGAGCTCGAAGGCGCCGACATCCATCAGCTCGATGAGCGGCAACTTCACCGTCTCGCTCGAGTCGTTGCAGAAGGCCGACAACATGCGCACGCGCGACTCGCCGGGAGAGAGCACGAAGTAGGTCGTCAGCCGCACGTTCACCGGCGCCGACGGGTCGATGACGGGCTCGAGAGGAAGACCGGCGACGTTGTTGAGCAGGAGCTTCAGGTTCAGCAGGTCGTGGGCGACGTCTTTGCCCGAGGCCGCGATGATGGCGGGGCCTCCCTGCGAGCCATCGGAGAGCACCTCGAGGTCGGTCACGCTCGAGAGCCGGCCCAGTGAATAGAAGAGGGCCATGCGGCCGAACGCGTCACGGCCGGCGGTGCCTTCGGGGCGCACGAGGTCGGCGTCGACGATGTTGCCGCCCGAGAGCGTGGGCCCGACGGTGCGGCCGGGCTGCTCGACGATGACGCGCACCTTGTCGTTCTGCAGGAGCACGTCTCCGTTGCGGCCCTGGGCGTTGCTGCCGCCGATGAGCTGCGCGGCCGACTCGACCTTCTTCGCGCTCGCACCGGAGCCCTCGTACGAGAAGAGCCCGGTCGCCTTGAGGTCGACTTCACAGCGACGTGGGTTGGTCGGGCCGCCTCCGCCACCCGGCTTCGGACAACCCGCGAGAACCACGACCAACGACGCGACGACGAGACGAGCCTGTTGCATGCGCGTGACAAAGCGCAGCGAGCGGGCGCCCACAAGAGAGGGCCCGGCACTTCACGACGCCCTGAGACGTGAGGAGCGGCTCGGCAGCGACTGGGTGGAGTCGAACTGGCGACTACAACCCGCCCGAGGGCGTGAGCGGCGGAGGCGCGGCTGGCAGCGCAGGCTCGACCGGAATCGGCATGGGCGGGTTCTCGAGCGAGTTCGACACCGCGTTCTTCGACGTGAGCCAGGCCCACAGGCCCCAGATCAGCATGCCGGCTCCGAGCGCCGCGGTGCCGCCCATCGAGACGAACAGCGCGGTGCACCCCGACGACGACATCGACCCGCGCGCACAGAAGCCGCCGAGCACGGCGAGGTCGAGCCCGCCGCCGCCCAGCAGCAGACCACCGAGCAACGCGACGACGTTTCCCGGGTGGTCGATGTCTCGCACCTCGGCTCGCTTCACGATCGACTCGAGGCCGTACTGGTTTCGAAGGAGCAGCACGTCGCGGTCGCCACCGATGATCTCTGCTTCGACCGACTTCTTGTCCCGCGTCAGAACCGTGGCGGTGGTCGAGCAGCTCGACGTGACGACGAACAGCACCACCGGAACGAGCCTGCGCATCGCGCCGAATCTCGCATCGTTCGGAGAGTGCGTCACCGGCCTACCTTGAGACTCGCCGCCCCGGTGCCGAAGCCATCGTGGGAGGCGGGACCGATGACTGGCTTTGCACGAGAGGTGGAAGCACGCAGGCAACTCGACGTGGCGCTGGCCGATGCGCTCGTCACCACGTCGTCGGGTGTGCTCGTGCTGATCGAGCCCCTCGTGCCCGTCTCGCTGCTCCCAGCAGGGTTTCTCGAGGCGCTGGGGACGCAAGTGTCCCCTCCCGCTGCGCTGCACGTGGTGAGCGACGACTTGATCGCGCTCGTCTGCCCCAGCGCCTCGCTCTTCGACGGTTGGTCGCTCGTCGGGTCTCTGCGCCAGCACTTCGGAGAACACCACGTGATGGTGAACGTGGGCCTCTCGTCGTGGCCGATGCAGGGGCCGACGATGACCGACGTGTTCGCTGCCGCCGTCGCGGGCCTCGTCGATGACCGCTGCTGCCTCAAGGCCGACGAGCCCGACGAAGAGCGCCACGTCGAGATCGAAGGTGACGTGCACGCGTGGTCGATGGTGGGCGAGTTCCTCTCGGCCTGACGTCGCACTGCGCCAGCGAAGACGCTTCCCACGCGGGGCACGCACGGAGACACTCCGCGCGCCTGAACGCCAAGGGAGCCGTCACATGAAGAAGATCGCCGTCCTCACCTCGGGTGGAGACTCGCCCGGAATGAACGCCGCGATTCGCGCCATCACCAAGCTCGCCGCCTCGAAGGGCGTGCAGGTGCTCGGCGCCATGGAGGGCTACGAAGGCCTGATGGACGGGAACTTTCGTGAGCTCACGAAGGTGCTCTCCGACGGCGTGGTGACGGTCGACGTCGAGGTCGACGCGGCAGGCGGGCAGGGCGGCACCATCATCGGCTCGGCGCGCAGCCTGCGCTTCCGCGAAGCCGAGGGCCGCGCGCAGGCCAACATGCAGATGGTGAAGCACGGCCTCGAGGGGCTCGTCGTCATCGGCGGTAACGGCTCGCTCACGGGCGCGCACATCTTCGCAGGCGAGTCGGGCCTGCCGGTCATCGGCATTCCGGGCTCCATCGACAACGACATCGGCTGCACCGCGCTCTGCCTCGGCGTCGACACGGCGCTCAACACCATCGTCGACGCGTGCGACCACATCTCCGACACCGCGCGCGCGCATCGCCGGGCCTTCGTCGTCGAGGTGATGGGCCGTGACTGCGGCTACCTCGCCATGGCCAGCGCCATCGCGCTCGCCGCCGACGCCGTGTTGATTCGTGAGCAGGGCAAGAGCGAGGAGCAGCTCATCGCCGACCTCTCCAACGTCATTCGCAACGGCTACGCGCGCGGCAAGCGGCGCATTCTCATCATCAAGGCCGAAGGGGTGCAGGTGCCGTGTACGCGGCTGGTGCGCATGACCGAGGAGTCGATGCGCGCCGACATGCCGAACGTCGAGATTCGCGCGACGGTGCTCGGCCACGTGGTGCGCGGCGGCAACCCCAGCTACCAGGACCGCGCCATCGCGGGGCGGCTCGGCTTCGCGGCAGTGGGCGCGCTGCTGCGTGGCCTCTCCGACTCCATGGCCGCGTGGCTCCCGCCCGTGCAGGGAGGCATGCCCACCGAAGACTCGTCGGTGCAGATGTTCTCGCTCGACCGCGTGCTGACCGAGACCGCGGCCGTCATCGATGGCTCGAGCCCGGTGACGAAGCGCCGCCTCGCGTTGATGGAGAAGGCCTCGGGCGTGCTGGCGCTCTGACGCGCCGTCAGAGCACGCAGGCGGGAATGAAGAGGCCTTCGCCCAGCAGCAGGTTGCGCACCTGCGCGCGCTCGCGTTTCCAGAAGCACAACGTGTCGGCCTCGCGCAGGTAGCCGTAGTCGTAGAAGGTCGGGTTGTCGTTGTTGCGCAGAATCTCGACACCGTCGGGGTCCCACAGGGCGTTTCGCCGGCGACGAACGATGGTCTCGGCCTTCGCGAGCTCGTTCTCGGCGCTCTGCAGCAGCACCGTCGCGTCACCACCGTCGGCAGAGACGGCGACCGCGCGATACAGCGCGTGAATGAACCGGCTTCGGGCGGCGGTGATGGAGAAGCCGTCGCTCAGCTCGGCGAGCCATGGGTTGTCGGTGGGCAGCCCGAGCGAAACGAGCTCGTCGTCGAGCGCCGTCTGCTGCGCCGCCAGCTGCTGCAACGGGTCGAGCACCCGCGTGACGAAGCTGGCGCGGTCGGTCGCCGTCATCGCGCGCACGTCGGTGAAGAGCACGCGGTCGGGCTGCGAGACGATGCCGCGCGCCTTGCCCACCTCGATGACCTCGTCGCGGCTGGCGAGGTACGCGGCGAGCCTGCGCGTGAGCAGCCCGTCGTATTGAACGTCGCCCAGCCGCCGCACGAGGTCGGCTGCCGCGAGGCCCTTTTCTCCGAACGGCGCGAACTGCTCGCGAACCGGCGCTTCCCACGTGGCGGGCAGCTCGTAGGTCATGCGCAGCGTCGCCACGTCGGTCTGCCAGTAGCCCCACTCCCAACCGGTGCTGAACAACACGTGCTGGCGAAGTCGGCCGGCCTCCGTGATGCGGGTGAGGTCGAGGTGCCGGCTCTTCATGTACAGCGGCAGGTACGTCGGCACGCTGTTGTCGAAGGCAATCCAGTACGCAGACTCCGGGTAGTAGGCGACGGGCTTGCCGGTGCGCACGCGGTCTTCGAGGAACGCGCGGTGCTCGCTGAAGTCGTCGTGCAGGTACGCGCCGCCCGCGTCGTCGTAGAGGTTGTAGAAGAAGACGGTGTGCACCCACGGCACGATGGCCGGGTTCGCGTAGCGCACGAGGAAGTAATACAGCTGGCGCACGCCCATGTAGTCGACGCGCAGGTCGGGGAAGTTGCCGACGTGAACGCTGCACACCATCTCGATGCCGGGCCGCACCCGCTGGAGCGCCGCGTACGTCTCGTCGACCTTCTGAACGAGCTGCGCAGGGTCGGCCTTGAAGAACTCTCCGAACGCCACCTGCACCGAGGCGTACGGCGTCTCGTCGAGCAGCACGTGGAGCCGCCGCTCAAGCTCGGCCATCGCGGTGGGGCTCGTCTCGTCGTCGATGAGGTCGAACGAGAGCTGCAGGTTCGCCTTGCCGAACAGCTGAATCGCGATGCCGAGGTCGACGCCGCGTGAGGTGGCGTAGCCGAGAATCTGCTTCGTGTGCGCGCGCCAGGCCCGCGTCTTCTCGTCGTCGTTGGTGATGTCGTCGAGCGCGTACATCGAGACGAAGTTGCCGCGGTTCTTCACCACGAAGTCGATGGTACGCCGCGCGCCCTCGAGGTTCTTCGCCGAGGGAACCCAGAAGTCGTACAGCGCCTCGATGGGGTGCAGCGTGTGCAGGTGCAGTCCGCGTCGAACGTCGACTCGAGGCGCGTGCTCCGTGCCGTAGACCGACTCGTCGATGCGCAGGAACTCGGGTGGCACGTACGTCTTCCACGGGTGGTGAAAGCGATAGCCGTGCAGCTCGAGCGCGTGCGCGACGCCATACTGAACGCCGAGCGGAAGACCGCCCGAGACGACGAGGCGGGAGCCGTCGCGATCGATGCGGTAGCAGTCGGTGCAGTCGGTGCGCTCGACCACCGCCACCGTCACGCTCGTGCGGCCCGCGGTGGCCCTCGGTGTCGCGCTCGTCTGAGTCATCACGCGCGGGTCGGGAAGGAACTCGAGGCTCGCGCGCACGAGCGGACTCGTGGCGTCGGTGGCGATGAAGTCGATGCCCACGGGTGGGCTCGCGCAGGCACCCAGCAGCAACAGAGCGAAGACGAGACGCATTGGCGGGCAATCTACCCATCTGGTCCGCGCCGCAGCGGTGTCTCTCGTTGGTGACTATGCTGGTCCGTCGTGAAGCTGCGCGTCGCCCAGAAGATTCGAGACACCGAGGCCGAAGGGCCGGGCGTTCGCTACGCGCTCTGGGTGCAGGGCTGCACGATTCGCTGCCCGGGCTGCTGCAACCCCGAGATGTTCGTTCACGGGAAGGGCGGCGTCGAAGTCGAGGTCGCCGACCTCGCCGCAGAAATCCTCTCCACGCCACGCATCGAAGGCCTCTCGGTGCTCGGAGGCGAGCCGTTCGAACAGGCCGACGGCGTCGCCGAGCTGTGCCGCCTGGTGAAGGCGGGCGGCAAGACGGTGATGCTCTACAGCGGCTACACGCTGGCCGAGTTGCGCGAGCAAGCGAAGACGAAGCCCGGTGTGCAGGCCATGCTCGACGTCGCCGATCTGCTGCTCGACGGCCGCTACGACGCGACGCAGCCCGAGAAGGCGCGCCGCTGGGTGGGCTCCACGAATCAACAGCTGCACTTCTTCACCACTGCGTACCGGCCCGACGAGCCGCGCTTCTGGAGCAGCAACACCGTCGAGCTGCGCCTCGAGAACGGGAAGCTCACCATCAACGGCTGGCCCGCTCCGGCCGACGTGCTGCGCCAATTTCTGCGAAGCTCCTGACCCGCATGTCGCTCGCTCGCGTCACCCACGCCGAAGCCAACCTCATCACCCTCGCGCGCTGTGTCGTCGGCAGCGGCCCGGGCTCCGAGCTCACCAGACTGCTGCTCGTCAGCGTCGCGCCGCCCGCGAAGCTCGGCCCCACCTCGACCGCGCTGCTCGAAGAGACGCTCGCGCGCGGCGTCGGGTTCGCGCTGCTCAAGGAGGGCGGGTGGACGAACGAGGTCGACGGCCGGCTCTGGAGCCACGACCTGCCGCCGCTCACGTTCACCGCGAACACCATTCGGCTGCTGCAGTGGGCGCTGAAGTTGCCGCTGGCCGAGCCCGAGGTCGCCACGCTCCATTTTCAGGGAGCGCTCACGCCGTCGGAGGAGGTCTTCGCGGCCTTGCTGCTCGAGCGCGCGCGAGGCACTGCGGCCGAGGCGACGTTGATGGGCCAGAGCGAGCTGCGCAGTCTGCCGCTCGTGCAGTTGATGCACGCGGCGCCCATGGGCCGCGTCGGGAAGCTGACGGTCGCACCCCTGACGAAGGCGCATCTGCCCTTCGTGCGAGGCCTGCTCGACCTGCTCGGCGACGCCTGGTTCTCGGCCGAACTGTTCAAGGCCCAGCTCGCGCAGCCGAAGGTGCTCGGGTCGGTCGGTCGTGCACAGGCCGCAATCGCAGCTTCGTTCCTCGACGTCATCGACCAGCACTCGCAGCGTCACCTCGCGCGCTTCTTCATCGACGCGGCGGCGGCGTGGCTCTCGACTCGCACCGGCGCGGCCGACCTCGTCTCGCTCGACCCCGAGTCTCCGCTGCGTGAACGTGGTGAGGCGCGTCAGCAGGCGGGTGCGTTGTGGCGAGTCATTCAGCGCCTCGAGCAGTGGGACCAGCTGCATCGCTCCACACGGTTCATCGACGATGGCTATG
This sequence comes from Archangiaceae bacterium, assembly GCA_016879935.1. Taxonomy (GTDB): domain Bacteria; phylum Myxococcota; class Myxococcia; order Myxococcales; family Myxococcaceae; genus Xiheimicrobium. Next base: position 92,300 of record JAACJQ010000056.1, read on the forward strand.
ACGTCGCGCAGGCGCTCGTGAAGGACTGGGAGCGCCTCGGCCCCAACGGCTTCGCGGCGGCGGGGCGAATTCTCGGCGAGCTCGAAGCCCTCACGTGAGTCAGCCCGAAGCGCGCGCCTCCCTCGAGATCCCCGCGAGCATCGACCGCGTGTGGCAGGTGCTGACCGCGCTCGACCAGTACGGTGCGTGGAACCCGTTCATCGTGAAGGTCGACGGCGGCGCGACGCCCGTGCTGGGCGGGCGGCTGGTGCTCCATGTGAAGTGGGAGCAGGGCGGCGGCGCCTCGTCGGGTGAGGTCGTCACGCGTGTCGAGCCACCGGGGACTTCAGCGGCGCTCGCGTGGCGGTTCACTGGCGTGCTGCCGACGCTCGGGCTCGTTCGGGCAGAACGCCTGCAGACGTTGACCCGGCTCGACGACGTGCGCACTCGATACGAGAGCGTGGAGATCTTCCACGGCTTGCTCGCGAGCTTCGTTCCACTCGAGAAGGTGCGGCGCGGGTTCGAGCGTCAGGCCGAAGCGCTGCGTGACGCCGCACGCTGACGACGACGCAGCAGAGCCAGCACCCCGAGCCCCATCACTGGAGACCAGCCCGACGTGCCGCACGAGCAACCGGAAGCCATGGCTTGGCCACCACCACCCGAGCCGCCAGCCGTCGCAGAACCGCCGGCCGTTGCGGAGCCGCCAGCCGCTGCGGAGCCGCCAGCCGTTGCGGAGCCGCCAGCCGTTGCGGAGCCGCCAGCCGCTGCAGAGCCGCCAGCCGTTGCGCTCCCGCCAGCTGTCGCGCTTCCGCCAGCTGTCGCGCTTCCGCCAGCTGTCGCGCTTCCTCCACCTGCAGCGCCACCGCCTGCGCCGCCTCCGCTCGCATTCAGAGAGAGCTGCCACAGTGCATCGCCTGCTGGCGTCGACGCGACGAAGAACACCGAATCACCCACGCGCGTGAAGTTGCGCGGATTCGACGAGGCCGCGCCGGGCGCAAGGTCAGCCACGCGGGTCGTGCCGCCGGGCGTTCCATCGGTCACCCAGGGCTCGTTGCCGAACTCGTCACCTGCGGCGAAGAAAAACGGCCCGTCGCCCGGCTCACGCATCACCCACTGCAGCCCATCGGTGATGAAGTTCAGCGGAGCGTCGACCGGAGGCACGGCGCTCGTCAGCTCCACCGTTCCCGCCGCGGTACCATCGGTACGCCACCACGACGACAGCACACCTCCGTCGCTCGCGCGCCCGGCGAAGAAGACCTGTGTCGGCGTGCGAACGGAGCGCACGATGGTGCCGCTCCAGATGAGCCCCGCGTCGACGCCATTGGTCGCCCAGACACCTCCGGGGTTGGTGTCGTTGGTCGCGGTCAGGCCGACCGCGAGATGCCGGGTCGGCAGCGGAACCAGCGACGTGATGGGCACGACGCTGAACGGCAGCACGGCCATGAGGCCTGCGTCACCCGTCGAGTCGACGCTGAAGAAGCCCCGGTTGCCGATGGCGTCGACGGAAGGACCGACGACGAGCAGGCGCCCGTCGAGGCGGGTCGCGGCTGTCGTTCCCGAGCTGCGGCCCCAAATCACCCGGCCACTGGCAGTGCCCGACTGCGACCAGAGGTTGCCGTCCGAGGTCGTGAAGAGCAGGTCGTCTGGCGTCGCAGCGACGAACACGACTTGGCCTGCGTCTGGCTGAATCGCCACAGGGCCCGACATGGTGACGTTGGTCAGCGTCGAGTTTCTGACCACGATCGCGCGGTCTCCCTGCCGGAGCAGGACGCCGCGCGCGCTGAACCGAACGCCGCCATCGGTGCCGTCCCACGTCGAGACTTCGCCGCCGCCGACCGAGGTCGAGTATGCGACGCCGCCATCGAGGGTGACCGAGAAGTTGAACGGCGGCAGCCCGGTGAGGTTGCTCGTCGACGACGAGACGACCTGCGTGGTGAGCGCTGGAGTCACCCGAATGAGGCGCGCGCCGGTCAAGTCCGAGATCAGCGCAGCGGGCCCGGCAGGCGTGTTCCCCAATACGTCGATCTGCGAGACGGTCGTCGTCGTGGTCGACCAGCCGACGGGCACCGTGCCAGCGACGGTCCCATCGGTTCGGTAGAGCGTGGTCGGGCGCGTACCGCGCGTGAAGGAGGCCGTGGTTCCATCAGAGACGAGGTCGTTGGTGCCCTGCGTGAAGAGGTCGGTGGCCACGGCGCCCGTGACGGCTGCGAGCGCCCCGTCGCCCCAGGCGACGACCAGGCCATTCGACGTGGGCACGACCCTCGTCACGCTGGTGAGCAGGCCGCCATCGGGTCGCAGCACCGGTACGTTCGATGGCGTCGGCGCGAGCAGGTCGACCAGCTCGAGCGCGTGCTGCGGCTCCCAGAGCCACGCGAGCCTGCCGCGCGTCGCGACGTTCCAGGGCGTCCAGCCGATGTCGGCAACCCGAACGCCTGCATCGAGGCCGTCATCGATGGCCCAGAGCTCCTGAGTGCCCGTGCCGGGGATCGTCACGAACGCCAGGAACTGGTCGGCGTCGACGGCGAACGCCGCGTTCTGGAGCGGCATGACCAGCTCGAGCCCGCCGTCGCTGCCGATGCGCGAGATACGTCGCGAGGTCGACCCGCTCTGGTCCATCGAGAGCACGAAGACCTGCCCGCGCGTGCGGTGCAGCGTCGAGGAACAGTTGCTCGACGCGCAGCCCTGGCCGAGGTTCACGCCACCATCGAAGGTGCGGCCATCGGTTCTCCAGATGGAGCCGCCCGTCGGCGCCACGTAGAGGCGCCCGTCGACGCCCTCGACGAAGGGCCCCGCCGGGCCGAGCTGTCGAAGGGTACCGTCCGGCTGCAGGGCCGAGAGCGTCTGCCCCTGGGTGTGAAGAATGCCGCCGCTCCAGAGCGTGATGGCGCCGCCGAGAGGTCGCACTGGCGCGGTGCCAGGGCCCGTGCCGTCGCTCCGCCCCAAGAAGCTCGCGCCCAGGCCGAAGGCGCCCGAGCCGCCGATGAAGAGCGCCCCGCCGTCGGTGCACGCGAAGCCATCGGAGGCCGCGACCGAGAAGCGCGGACCCGGCACGAGGTCGCGAATGAGCTCGACGCGCCCGGCATCGGGCACCAGCCGATGCGGCTCCATGCCGGTGTTGATGTCACCGGCGAGCACGAACGAGGTCGAGCCGCATTGACCCAGCCACGTCGGCCCGCCCTGCACCACGCCATTCGCGGCGGGAAACCCCGGCTCCTGCCGAATGACGGTCGGCGTGCCGAGTGCCTGTGCCGACTTCCCCGTCGCTTCGACTTCGAGGCCCCTGCACGCGCACAACCCCACCCACCCCAACACCAGCCAGCCGTTCTTCATGACGCTCCCGGGAAATGCAGGCCCCTTGGAGGCCGCTCACGACGAAATCACGACGAAGAAGTTCACGGCTCGTAGCCGAGGTCTGGGTAGTCGCGCTTGATGACCTCGCGCACCGCTTCGAGCTGGCACTGAAGGAACTCCTCGTTCTCTTCGAAGCGCCCGTTCTTCTCGGCCCACCACTGGTTCACCGTGCCGCAGAAGAGAAACGTCTGCCACGTCGC
>JAACJQ010000057.1 GCA_016879935.1 Archangiaceae bacterium
CGTCTCCGAAGTCGAAGACCTGGGCGATGTTGCCGTGCGAGAGCCCCATCACGATGCGCGCTTCGTTCGTGAACATCGCGATGAAGGCGCGGTTCGCGGCGTAGTGCGGGAGGATCTTCTTGATGACGACGGGCTTCACCACGCCCGGCGCCGGCGAGTAACGCGCGCGGAAGATCTCGGCCATGCCGCCGGCGGCGATACGTTCGATCAGCTCGTACTTGCCGAACTGAGTGTCTGACGACGAGGGCACGGAAATGACGGGGCGGCACCGTATTCCCGCGCGTGGTGGGAGTCGATCGATTCGAAGGCCGCGACACCCATGGCAGGCCGACAGTTCTCGCGGGCGACGGCTCCTCAGAGTTCCGTGACCACTGGAATGGAACTCGCCGGAATCGTTCGAGCGCCGTGCTGGCCTTGAGGTTGCTCAGGGCCACTCGCCATGCACGCCTTCGTCATGCTGCTGCTCGCCGTCGTCGCGGACCCCGAGCTTGGCTCAGAACAACCGGTCGACGCTCCGCGAGTCGGGCGCTCGGCTGGCCTCGAGAGCGGCGCGGCGATCGCCACGATTCCCGGTGGCGCCGTCGTCGTCTTTCGCAGCGAGCGTCGCGGCCAGAGCGATCTGTGGATGACCCGGGTCGATGACAGCGGCCTCGTTCGGACTCCGGCGCGGCGCGTGAGTGACAGCGACGAACTGAACCCGCTCGTGCCGCCGTCGGTCGCGTGCGTGGCCGATCGCTGCGTGGTCGCGTGGCAGACCGGGGAGTTCCCCAAAGGCGATCTGCGCTTCCGCCGCTTCACGCTCGACGGCGTGTCACTCGATCAGTTCGATCAGGTGCTGACGGCCCAGCCGCACCACGAAGGTGACCGATCAGCTGCGGCCACCGCGACCGACGTCGTCGCGCTGTTCACGGTGGCGCGCGGAGCGGGCTCCGAGTTGCTGACCGCGCGCATCTCGCTCGACGGCGCCCTGTCCAACCAGAGGGCGATGGGTCTGGGGAGCCTGGGAAAGCTGCGTCAGAGCCGCGCCGGCTTCGAGCTCGGGTGTGTCGATCAGCTGGGGCGCGTGGTGCTGCGACGGTTCTCGGCGACGCTCGAGGAGCAGGGCCAGCAAGTCATCGCCACGCCGCAGAGCGCGCTCGAGTCGTTCAACTCGGTCGATCTCGCGGTCTCTGGAGATCGACTGCTCGTTGCGTGGACGCGGGTGCTGGCGCGGCCGGGCCTGGGTTCGGAGTTCGAAGTGCTTGGGTGGCTCGATGGCGCTGCGGCGCCGTTCCCGCTCGTCGCGTTGCCCGAGGTGGCGTTCTCGCCGTCGCTCGTCGTCGATGGCGCACAGTTTCGCGTGACGATGATGTCGCGTGGAGCGGCGACGATCGTGAGTCGGCTCGTCGACCCGATGAGTGGAGCGCTCGGGCCGCTGACCACAGTCTCGACGCGGCGGTTGCCACAGCCTGCGGTGCTGGTGAGCGCGTTGCTGGGCTCGTCGGTGCTCGTCGCGTTCGACGTCTTCGAACACGGGGCGAGCACGATCGACGCGGCCATTCTCTCGGCGGGTACGCCACGTTCGCTGCTGCTCGTCCCCGCGGGGAACTCGCAACGTCAGGTCGCGATGACTGCGTTCGGTTCGGGCCTTCTCGCCGTCTGGCAGGACTCGCGGAACGTCGAGCAGCACGCAGACGATCTCTTCGCGGCTCGTATTTCGAGCGATGGCCAGTTGCTGACGGAGCCGTTTCCCGTCGCCGTCGATCCAGCGTTTCAGGGCTTCGCGAGTGTCGCGGCGAACAAGTCGATGGCGCTGGTGGCCTGGTACGACGAGCGGAACGGGTCGTCGATTCGGGCGGCGCGTATCGACCCGACGGGCACCGTGCTCGACTCCACGCCGCTCGTGATCGCCGAAGACACGGGCGGGCTCGTGAACTCGCTGTCGTTTCCCGTCGTCGCTACCGATGGAAAGAGCTTCGTCGTTCTCTACTCGGACCTGCGAGACGACACGCTCCGAGTGGTGCACGTCGCAGTTGACGGAGTGGTCTCGCCTTCGAAGATCGTGCGGCAGGGCAACGGCACGGCCGATCTCGCGTTCGGTGGTGGTCACTATCTGGTGGTGTCGACCGACGAAGACGTGAACACCTCGAAGTTCGAGGTGTGGCTCACCGTGCTCGGCGCCGACGGTTCGGTGTTCACGCCCGCGAAACGAATCGTCACGGGCGACGGGCTGCGGTCGTTCCCACGAATCGCGTTCGGAGGCGCGGAGTTTCTCACGGTGTGGGCCGACGGCCACCGCACCAGCGGTTCGAACGTGCTGAGTGATGTGCGGGCGCTGGCGCTCGACGTCGCGGGGCGCCCCGACGGCGGTCCCTTCGATGTCTCGAGCACAGGAGTCGATCAAGAGCCGGCAATCGCCTTCGATGGCGCGTCGTTTCAGGTGACGTGGTTCTCGTTCTCGTCGGCGCTCACGACGGCGGTTCGTCGCGCCGTGGTGAATCGAAACCAGGTGCTCTCGACGACGCTCGTCTCGGGGCTGCCACGCCTGAGACAGGTCTCGCCTCGCATCGCCTTCAATGGAGACAAGGGTGTGGTCGCGTTCGAGCGGTTCGAGGCAGGCGCTGAAGCGCAGCGGCTCGTGCTCCGAACCAGCGCCACCTCGAGAGAAACGGGGAGCGCGATCATCTCTGACCCGACGGACACGAATCCTCCTCCCCTCGGGCTGTCACCGTTCACCTGTCGCTGCGCGGCGTCTCCTGCGTCGGCCCTGCTCGGGGTGCTCGCGCTCGTTCTCGCTTCACGAAAGAGGTCACGATGAAGAGGCTGATTGGAGTCGTCATGGCGGCGTTTGCGTTCGTCTCGTGCACCGAGGAGTGCATGACGACGCGCGATTGCGGACCGTCGATGACGTGCGCGCAGTCGCGCTGTGCGGTGCTCGACGGGGGGGCGGGCGGCGGTGCTGCCAGTGCCGGTGGTGCTGCGAGTGCCGGTGGCTCTGCGAGTGCCGGTGGCTCTGCGAGCGCCGGAGGTGCCGCGAGCGCTGGCGGTTCTGCGAGCGCCGGAGGGTCCGCGAGCGCTGGTGGTTCTGCGAGCGCCGGAGGTTCCGCGAGCGCTGGTGGCTCCGCGATCGCGGGAGGGCAGGGCGGCGGCACGTTCAATCCCGCAGGCGCGTACGAAGCGCGGCTCACCGGCTCACAGGCGAGTCCATCGACCGATGCCGGCCCGATCGGACGAATCGACTTCACCATCGGCTCGGTCGACGGCGGCGCATCGGTGCTTTCGTGGGCGGGGACGCACAGCGCAGGTGCGGAGCTGACGCTTCGGTTCGGGGCGCCCGGTGGCCTCGCGCTGCAACAGGGCTTCACGCCCGACATCGCGCTCGTGACCGACGGCGGTTCGACGAGCGGGTCGAGCACCATTCCGCTGCCCGCGACCGCAGGGCTCTCGAGTCACCTCGCGTTCGTCGAGGTTCGTACGGGCTCGACGACGATCGCGCGCGGCCAGGTGCTCCCGCGGCCCTCTGGCTTCGCGACCGTTCAGATCTCGCTGCCCGATGGCGGTGTCGCGGCCGGTGGTCACTTCGTCATTCCCCTCGATGGTGGCGCTCCAGTGCCCGGTCGCAGCTCCTACCTGCTCGACTTCCCCGGCATGACGAGCGTCGACTCCGCGGTCGTTCGCCAGGGTGGCCCTGGCGCAACGGGCCCGCTCATTCTCGAGCTCCAGCTCATGCAGGGCGTCGGTCAGGCCGCGCGTGCGGCCGGCTTCTTCGACGCGGTGACGCTCGCGGTCGCGAACACCGATGGTGGCGTCTTCGTCGAAGTGCGTGACGAGTCCATCGACGCAGGCTTCCGCGGGCAGGTGGTGATTCACCAGTAGCGCTCACGCGCAGCCGATATGCTGGCGGCGTGCGAACTCTGTTGCTGCTCAGTTGCTGCGTCGCGGTGACCGCCGTGGCGCAGCCGGTGGTGCTGCTCTTCCCGGCGGTGGGAACCACGTCGCAGGTCACGCTGTCGGGTCGGGTCTTGAAGAACGGCCCTTCAGGCGGCAGCTCGGTGATCTCCAAGAACCTGCGTCGCCTCACCACCAGCAACTGGGAGGGCGCGGAGGTCGACGTTCGTTTTCAGAACCAGCAGACGCTGGTGAAGAGCGGGCACGACGGCAACTTCGAGGCGACGTTCTCTGCCGGCAAGACGCCATTCCCGACCGGGTTGTGGACGGCCGAAGCCGGTGTGAAGGGCGCAGAGCCGGGCAGGGCGACGGTCGACGTCATGGCCGCCGATGCTCCGTTCTTCGTCATCAGCGACTTCGACGACACCATCGCCATCACCAACGTGCTCGAGCGCCGCAAGTTCGTCGAGAACGTGTTCGCGAAGGACGAGCTCACGCAGCCTGTCGTGCCCGGCATGTCGGCCTTCTATGGCTGTCTGCGCGCGAAGCCCTCGAAGCCGGTGTTCGCGCTCGTGAGCGGTTCGCCGGTGCAATACGTCACGCGCGTCTCGCGCTTCCTGCAGATGCACGACTTCCCCGTGTTCGGGCTGTACCTGCGCGACCTCGGGCCCAACACGCTGTCTGACTACAAGCAGCCGATCATTCGTTCGCTGCTCAAGGCGGTGCCCGGCCCCGTGGTGCTCGTCGGCGACTCGGGAGAACACGACCCCGAGGTGTACGCGCAGATTCGCTCCGAGTTCCCCGAGCGCGTGAAGGCGATCTTCATTCGAAACGCCGGCCGCGCCGAAGACGCGAAGCGCTTCGAGGGCATGACGTTGTTCGAGACGCCGAAAGACGCTGCCCTGGTGGCGGCAACCCAGGGGCTGCTCGAGAAGAAGTGCGCCGAGGCCATCTCGCTCGGTGATGGAGGAGTTCCGTGAGAGTCGCGTTCGTTGCGTTGGTGGTCGTGGTTGCAGGGTGCCGGTCGTCGTCGACGGTCGACGCGGGGCCGAAGAAGCCGATCGAGAAGCTCGAACCGCTCGAGGCCGTGAAGGGCCCGCGTGTCGTGACCGATGCGTCGGCCGCCGATGAACGCGAGGCGATCTTCCAGATCGTTCCGCTCCAGGTCGTGGGCCCGGCTGCTCCCGAGAAGGCCGTGCGCCTCGAGCTCGATGGTGAGTCCGTGAAGTCCAACGGAGCGCCCTTCGACTTGAAGACCGTGAAGCAGGACGACGACGTGATCCTCGTGCCGGTCGGAGAGACGTACCTGGTGCAGACCGCGGCCGTGCTGGCGGCGCTCGATGACGTCGGCGCCGATGCGTACCTGCAGCACCCCGACCTGCCGATCGCGTGGCCGATCGACCTGCGAGACGAAGGCGCCTTCCAGTCGTGGATCGACGATCCCGAGCCAGGAAAGGTGCGGGTGATTCAGCGCGCTGACGGCTTCGAGGTGCAGACCAACCTCGGCAAGCTGCCCGGGCAGGACCCGAACGGCCCGACGGTGCCGGTGCGGGGTGGCCAGCTCGATCTGAAGACCCTCGCCCGCGGCCTCGAGAAGGTGTCGCTGCGCTTCAAGACGAAAGACGTCTGCTTCGTGCCCTCGTTCGGCATGGAGCTTCAGCAGGTCAGCCGCGCCATTGCCGCGAACTGGAAGTCGGCCGACGTCGCGTGGTTTCCCACCGCGTGCCTCGTCTACCCACGCCCTCGCGCGAAGACGCCATGAGCGAGAAGAAGAGCGACCTCGGGCAGATCCTCATGGGCCTGCTGATCGGCGCGGCCTGTGCGATCGCGTTGAAGGCCCTCATCTGGATCGCGCCGTTGATGATGTTCGTGGGTGATTGATGAACGCGTCGGCCGTCATCGCTGCGGCCCGTGCGCTGCAAGGCGCGCTCGGGTTGTTCCATGGAGATCTCGCCGTGGTGGTCGTCGGTGAGACGGTCGAGGTGCTGCACCCGGTCGCGAGCCTCGATGCCATGAAGCACGGCGATCAGAACCGCCGCGCGCACGAGCTGGTGGGGCAGCCGCGCGATCCCGAGGGGCTGGTTGCTGCTGGCGATCGGCTCCGAGGGCAGCCCTCACGAGGCCAGCTCGTCGCTTCGACGGTCGGGGCGGCGCTCGCGAGACTCGAGCAGCACCTCGCGTCGACCCAGCGCGGCGTGTTGCCGTTCGCGGCGTTCGTCGCGACGCTCCCAGCCGAGGCGACGTGTTTGGTGGTCGAAGGTGGCCCCGTCGATCGCACGACCATCGTCATCGTCGACGGCGGCGTTTCGCTTCTGCTCGACTACGCCGGCGACGGCCCGTGAGCGTCAGTCCCACTTGCAGCGGTAGGTCGTGCCTTCCGAGTCGCGCAGCTTCACCTCGACGCTGCAGTTCTTCGCGCCAATCGTCTCGAGCGCCGCTTGAATCACGCCCTGGTTCACGAACGGCACGTGCACCTCGTTGATCCACAGCTCGTACTCGCTGTCTGAGATGGGCGTGACGCGGTCTTCGGTGAAGTTGTTGCCGGTGCGGAACGAGCGGCTGATGCGGCCGAACGCGCGGCGCGGCCCCACCACCTTCAGCGTCGTCATCAAGGCCCGGCCGATGAGGGTCTTCTCGTACTCGTGAATGAAGAGCTGCCCGAGCCTGTACTCGGCGATCGGCACCGACTGCTGCGGAAAGAGCGCCTGCGCCACGCAGCTCGTCGCGGCCTTCCACACGTCGGCGGGGTAGGCGGCCTGCAGCTTCGTGACGTCGACGCCGAGCTTGCTCAGCGGCTCCTTCAGCTCGGGCTTTCGCGCGTTCACGATTCGTACGAGCGCTTCGAACACGCTCGCGAAGACGACACGTTCGCTGGGCGGAACTGCCATGACCTCAGATGCCTTCGGGGCCGACGCACACGGGCGTCGACGAGTTTCGCTCGGTCTTGCACACGTACCCTGCGCGACAGTCCATCGAGGTGCGGCACGAGCGCAGACAGCCCGGCACGTCACGGCCCACGGCGTTGTCGACACAGATGCTGCCTGCGGGGCACGCGGCTCCACCGACGGTGCAGCCGAGCGAGCAGTAGCCACCCGGCGTGAAGTCACGGTTGAGACAGAGCCCCGCGCCACAGTCCTTCTCGGTGGTGCAGGCGTCGCCGATGGTGGCTCCGCAGCCGGTCAGGGTGACGAGCAACGTGGCAATCAGAAGGAGCGGACGCACCGCCACACCATGCTTCCGCGCAGCCTTCGCATCAACTTTCTGCCGGGCATCTTTCCGTGTGGGCGGGGTTTGAGGGAAAACATGCCCATGCTGCTGCCGCTCCTGCTCGCCGCGACTCCGTTTCCTGCGCCGGCTCCCGTGACCCTCGAGAACTGCGCGCGCGCCGCCTGCACCACCGCCGCCGACGTTCGCGTCGGCAAGTGCCTCGCGCCCAACGTGGAGTCGGTCGATCTGATGGTCGTCGATCGCCCCACCGAGCGGCGCGTGCTCTGGGCCACCTCGAATCATCTCGGTGAGGTGACTGACTTCTCGGTGCAGCAGGCCGATCTCGACGGCGACGGCTCCAACGAGCTCATCGTGGCGAGCCTCATGAGCGAGTCGAACGGCATGGCGATTCGTTCGTGGGACGTGTCGATCGTCGACGGCAAGGAAGACGTCGCGCTGCACGTGGTCGCGCACGATCTCGGCGCCGACCTCCTCAAAGGCCAGACACTCCTCGTCACCGAGTGGAGCTGGGTCGGGCTCGAGAAGGAGAACGCGCTCTTCTTCATCGGCCGCGAGTACGCGTACCGCTCGGGCAACCTGATTCCCACGAAGAGCCCGGTGCTGCGGCGCCGCTACACGAACGAGTTCGAGAAGGAGCGCCTCGCCGCATTCGAGAAGAGCACCGATCGCCTGCTGCCGGGCCGCGCGTTCCTCTCGCACCCGTCCACCACGAAGGGCGCCGACGACCCGCCGAAGTCGTTCAAGCTGGGCACCATCAAGGCCGTGACGCGTGACGAGCCCGAGTACGAGGTGCACGCCGAAGACGAGAAGGGCCAGCTCGTCGCGTTCTCGTCAGACGGTGAAGGTGGGCCCGTGGTTCGCCTGGGCGACTTCAAGAGCAAGCGGCTGTTCCCGCTGCGCTACTGGCCGAAGGATCTCGAAGGCGCGCTGCTCGGGCACTTCGTGTCGATGGGGCTCTCGAGCGAGGGGCAGCCGACGGGCGTGATGTTCGTGCAGGAGAAGTGACGCGAGTCACTTCATCAGCGCTATCGCGTCGGCGCCGAACGCGAGCCGCGCGATCCACGGCGGCTGCGGCAGGGCTTTCAGCGTCAGCAAGTCGTCGAGCATCGTCGCGGTCGCGGGAGTCAGCCTGCCGAAGTGAACGCCGACCCGCGCGGGCATCGACTTCTCTTTGTCGGGCTGCACGATCCAGATGATCTCGCCGTGCGCCGCGAGCTGGCCGGTCGTCAGCTTCATCTGCACCATCGCCGGAGCGCCGATGGCCAGGTGAGGCGGCAGCACCGCGCACTCGACGTCGAGGCCCATGCCGCCGCGTGAGAGATCACGAATGCGGTACACGGGCGAGTCGGGCTTGGTCTCGGTCGCGCGCACGTGGAGCGGCACTCGCGGCGTGCGTCGGCGCTTGTCGGCTTCGGTGGCCTCGAAGATGCGCTTGAGCACCGCGTCGAGGCCCTGCCGGTTCTTCGGCGGCTCGTAACGAATGTGCAACACGTAGCGGCCAGGTGCGGTCTCGGTGACGGTCTGCACCACGCCGTTCACTTCGACGCTTTCTTTGACGCCGACGCTCTTGAGCTCGAAAACGAACTTCGTGCCCACGGGGACAGTTCGTTTTGCCTCGATGCGCACTCCGCCGCGGCCGACACTCTTGGTCAGCTCGCCGAGCAGCGTCTCGGGCGTCTTGTACCCAACCTTGAGGCGGATCGGCCCGCCAGCCTGCGGCGACACGGGGCGCTCCCTAACTCATGTCGGCCCTGCGCACACCTTGGCATTTCAGTGGGATCGTATGATCCACCGCGCTGCGCATTGGCCGCTGACCAAGGCCTGGGCTGACTCGGCGCGTCAGGGCGCCCCAAGCTACAGGCTGGATCATGGTTTCTTGACCCTCCGTGCAAGCGCCCATAATTTCGCCGGCGAAGTGGCAAGAAGTGGTATTCGGCGGATCAGATTCCCATCCCATAAGTGGATGGTGGCAAGGCGGGCCGCAGCGTGTTCCGGGGCGTCTACGAGCATCAGATCGACGCGAAGGGGCGAACGAGCTTCCCGGCGAAGCTCCGTGAAGTTCTCGTCGGCCAGTACGACGAGCGGCTGATCGTCACGACGTCGCTCGATGCGTGTCTGCACTGCTACCCGGTGAAGGAGTGGGAGCAGCTCGAGACGGCGCTCGCGCGACGAAACCCCATGGAGCCCGGCGTGAAGTCGCTGCTGCGGCTCTACGTGGCGCCCGCGCAAGAGGTGAGCGTCGACAAGCTGGGGCGCGTGCTGCTGCCGCCTTCGCTGCGAAGCCACGCGCACCTCGAGAAGGACGTGATCTGGGCGGGCATGGTGAAGGTGATCGAGCTCTGGTCGAAGTCGGGCTGGGACGCTGCGCAGGCAGAAGCGCGCACGGCCGCCGACTCCGCCGACGTGATGCGGGTGCTGACCGAGCTGCGGCAGGGCTGAGTGTTCTTTCGGCGTTTTTCCGAGGGGCGAGAGGACCAATGAGCGAGCTGGCGACGATGGACGTGATGCAGAGCGTGGTGACGTCGACCACGACGACGAAGAAGACGAGCAACGCGAAGCCGGTGGCGCGCCCGAAGGCCATGACGATGGCGATCGACGGCGAGATCGGCCGCGACGAGATGGCCGAGATCGGCGAGATGTTGATCACCCTGTCGATGGACGGCGTGACCGACCTCGTCATCGATCTCAAGGGCGTCACGCACCTCGACTACCGCGCGGTGCCGGCGCTCGTTCGCCGCGCCGAGGTGTTCCGCGCCACGGGCGGCGACATCAAGCTGGCGAACCTCTCGGCGTACCTCTTCACGATCTTCCAGGCGGCCGGCGCCCACGACGAGTTCGACTACTTCGCCGACGTGTCCGACGCGCAGCGGGCCTTTCGCGACGCCGTGATGGTGCAGGGCTGATTTGTCATTCACGCACCAGACCGTCCTCAAGGACGAGGTGGTGCGGTTGTTCTCGCCGGGAGTAGCGCGAGTGATCGTCGATGGCACGCTCGGAGGTGGTGGTCACAGCGAGGCGCTCCTCGAGGCGGGGTTCCGCGTCGTGGGCGTCGATCGTGATCCCGTCGCGCTCGCGGCGGCCACCGAGCGGCTCTCGCGGTTCGGCGAGAAGTTTCGCGCGGTGAAGGGCGAGTTCGGCGACGTGGCGACGCTGGTCGAGGGCCCCATCGACGGGCTGGTGCTCGATCTCGGCGTCAGCTCACCGCAGATCGACACGCCCTCGCGCGGCTTCAGCTTTCAGCACGACGGCCCGCTCGACATGCGCATGGGTGACTCGGGCGAGACCGCGGCCGAGCTGATCGTGCGCCTGCCCGAGAACGAGCTGGCCGACGTCATCTATCAGTATGGAGAAGAGCGCTTCTCGCGGCCCATCGCCCGGTCGCTCAAGAACGCGCAGCCGAAGACCACCTTCGAGGCCGTCGAGGCGGTGAAGCGTGGCGTTCCCCGCAAGGCGTGGCCGAAGGAGATCAACGTCGCCACGCGGACCTTCCAGGCGTTGCGCATCGCGGTGAACCGTGAGCTCGAGCAGCTCGAGTCTGCGCTCGCGGCGATTCCCACGCTGCTCGCACCCGGCGGCATCGCCGCCATCATCAGCTTCCACTCGCTCGAAGATCGGCTCGTGAAGCAGACGTTCAAGCGTCTCTGCGGCGACATCGACGAGACCCCGAAGGACTTTCCGCTGCTCCGTCAGAGCGTGGCGACCTTCGAGTCACTTTCCCGCAAGGCCATCGTCGCGACCGAAGCCGAGGTCGAGGCCAACTCCCGTTCCCGCAGCGCGAAGCTGCGCGCCATTCGCAAAAAAGCCGGAGTCGTCTCATGAGCGTCGTCATCGAAGCCCGCAACCGCGGTGGCCTGCCGCTGTCGGTCATTCTCGGAGAGATTCTGCCCGCCGCGCTGGCCGTCATGCTGCTCGCCACCGTCGGCATCATTCACGTCACCTCGCGCGTGCTCGTCGTGGCCCAGGGCTACGAGCTGTCGCGCCTCGACGCACAGTCGACCGACCTCATGCGCGAGAACGATCAGCTCAAGCTCGAGCTCGCCACGCTGAAAGGCCCGCAGAAGCTCGAGGCCGTCGCGCGCACGAAGCTGGGCATGGTGCCGCCGTCTCCGGCGCTCGTCTTCCACGTCAAGAAGTGACCTTTCACCATGCGCGACCTGAAGAACCACCAGCCCTCCGTCGAAGCACCCGGCAAGTGGATGCGGGTGCGTGTGTCGCTCGTGGGCTTCGTCTTCGTGGCGCTGCTCGGCGGCATGTTCGCGCGCGCGGTGAACCTGCAGATCCACCAGGGCAACCGGCTGCAGGGCATGGCGCAGGATCAGTACCTGCGTGAGCTCGAGATTCCCGCGCGCCGTGGCGACATCTTCGATCGCCGGGGCACGCCGCTCGCGCAGAGCGTCGACGTCGACTCCATCTGGGTCGACCCGTCGATGCTGCCCGACGCGCGCGACACCGCGAAGAAGCTCTCGAAGATTCTCAACGTCGAGTCGAAGGAGCTGCTCGAGCGCATGCAGAAGGGCCGCCGCTTCGTCTGGGTGAAGCGTCAGGTCACGCAGACCGAGGTCGAGAAGGTGAAGGCGCTCAACCTGCCGGGCTTCGGCTTCACCAAGGAGCCGCGCCGCTTCTACCCGCAGCGTGAGCTCGCCGCCCATGTCATCGGCCTCGTCGGCACCGACTCGCACGGCCTCGATGGCCTCGAGCTCTCGTTCGAAGACGAGCTCTCTGGAGACAAGGCCAAGCGCGCCTCGGTGCGTGACGCCAAGGGCCGCAAGGTGCTCACCAACGGCGTCGAGAACCCGCTCTCGCGGCAGGGTGCGGCCGTCACCCTGACCATCGATCGCCAGCTGCAGTACGTGACCGAGAAGGCGCTCGTGAAGGCCGTCGACGACGCGAAGGCCGTGGCCGGAATGGCCGTGGTGCTCGACCCGAAGACGGGCGAGATCCTCGCGGTCGCCAACGCGCCGCGCTTCAACCCGAACGCGCCGCAGGGCGTGACGGCCGACGTCTTCCGCAACCGCGCGGTGACCGACGCGTTCGAGCCGGGCTCCACGTTCAAGGCCTTCGTCATCGCGCGCGCGCTGGAAGACGGTGTCATCACGCCGGCGTCGACCTTCGACTGCGAGAAGGGCCACATGGCCATCGGCCGGCACGTCATTCACGACACGCACCCCAGCGGCATGCTCGACGTGAAGGGCATTCTGCAGGTGTCGTCGAACATCTGCGCCGCGAAGGTGGGCCAGAAGCTCGGCCGCGAGCGCCTCGTCGAGAACTACCAGCAGTTCGGGTTCGCCGAACGGTCGGGGCTCGGGCTGCCCGGTGAAGCGAAGGGCGTCATTCCGTTCCCGCGGGCCGAGATCTCGCTGGCGACGCAGAGCTTCGGGCAGGGCCTGACCGCGTCGCCGCTGCAGGCCGCGGCCGCGTTCGGAGCGCTCGCCAACCGCGGCGTGCTGATGAAGCCGTACCTCGTCTCGAAGGTCGTCGACTCCGATGGCCTCGTGCTGCTCGACAACAAGCCGACCGAAGTTCGCCGCGTGGTGAGCGAGAAGACCGCGCGCACCGTCGTCGAGATGCTCGAGAGCGTGGTGGAGAAGGGCGGCACGGCTCCGAAGGCGCGCATGGACGCGTACCGAGTCGCGGGCAAGACGGGCACGGCGCAGAAGGCCGACCCGGTCGCGCGCGGCTACTCCGACAAACACTTCGCGAGCTTCATCGGCATGGTGCCCGCCGAAGACCCGCGCGTCGTCATCGCCATCTTCATCGACGAGCCGAAGACCGACATCTACGGCGGCCTCGTCGCGGCGCCCGCGTTCAAGGAGATCGCCGAGGTCGCGATGCCGCACCTGGCGGTGCCTCCGTCGCGCGTCGTGCCCGTGCAGGAAGTCGCAGCAAGACCAGAACCGGCGCCGAAGCCCGAAAAGTCCGCGGTCGTCGCGGCCATCGAGCGGCTCGACACCGTCACCGAAGTACCGGCCGAGGGCGCCGTACGCGTGCCCGATCTCACCGGACAGCCTGGACGGTCGGCCGTCTCCCAGGCCCTCACCGCGGCTCTCGAGCCGCGTCTCATTGGAAGCGGACGCGTCGTCGCCCAGACGCCCCCCGCTGGAAGCCTCGTCGAGAAGGGCGCCCGCATCACGCTGGAGCTGGCAGGCAACTTGCCCTCCGTCACACGTTGAAGGCCGAGAAGCCGCGGCCAGAAGGACACGCGATGAAGCTCACCGAAGTGCTGGCAGGAGTCGGAACGGAGCCGGTCGCCTCTGCGAAGGCGAAGATCGACGTGGCCGGCGTCTGCTCCGATTCGCGGCAGGTGAAGACGGGAGATCTGTTCATCGCCGTTCCCGGAACGACGGCTGATGGCGCTCAGTTCGCGCGCACGGCTGCCGAGAAGGGCGCCGTCGCCGTCATCGCCGAGAAGCCGATTCCCGGGTTGTCGGTGCCGCTCTTCATCACGCCGTCGGCACGCAAGGCCGTGGCGCTCATCGCCGGCAACTTCTACGGAAACCCCGCGCGCGAGATGTCGCTGCTCGGCATCACCGGCACCAACGGCAAGACGACGACCGCGTGGCTGCTCGAGAGCATCATGACGGCGGGCGGCTCGGTGTGCGGGCTCTTCGGCACCATCGAGGTTCGCTTCCAGGGCAACAAGCGCGTGCCGACGCACACCACGCCCGACCCGATTCAGCTGCACCAGACCTTCCGCGAGATGCTCGACGCGGGCTGCGACACGGTGGTGATGGAGGTCTCGAGCCACGCGCTCGCGCAAGATCGCGTGCACGGCCTCACCTTCCGCGCGGCGGGCTTCACGAACCTCTCGCGCGATCACCTCGACTTCCACAAGGACATGGAGTCGTACTTCCAGGCGAAGCGGAAGCTCTTCACCGAGAACCTCTCGCCCGGCGGCGTGGCGGTGGTCAACGGCGACGACACCAACACCAACCGCATCTACAGCGAGCTGCGCGGCCAGAAGCGCATGGCGTGGAAGTTCTCGCGCCTCGGCGCCGGCGAAGTCAGCTGCGGCTCGGCCGAGCTCACCACCACCGGCATCAAGGCGACGCTCAAGACGCCGGCCGGTGACATTCCCATCAAGAGCCAGCTCGTCGGCGCGCACAACCTCGACAACATTCTCACCGCCGCGGGCATCGCGCTGGCGGCGGGCGCCTCACGTCGCGACGTGCAGGACGGTGTGGAGCGCGTCACCCGCGTGCCCGGCCGCATGGAGCGCCTGAGCGGCAAGGGCATCACCGTGCTCGTCGACTACGCGCACACCGACGACGCGCTCGTTCGCGCCATCGACTCGGCCCGCAACGTCACCAAGGGCAAGCTCATCGTCGTCTTCGGCTGTGGCGGCGATCGCGACACCGGCAAACGCCCGCTCATGGGTGAAGCTGCGGCGCAGGCCGATCTGCCCATCGTCACCTCTGACAACCCGCGCAGCGAAGACCCCGACGACATCATCTCGGAGATTCTGCCCGGCCTCGAGAAGGGCGGGCTGCGCCGCATGAGCCCGGCCAAGGCGCGCACGGGTGAGAAGGGCTACCTCGTCGAGGCCGATCGCAAGGCCGCCATCACCACCGCCATCTCGCTCGCGAAGGAGAACGACACGGTGCTGATCGCCGGCAAGGGCCACGAGGCGTACCAGGAACAGAACGGCACCAGGACGCCGTTCGACGATCTCGAGGAGGCTCGCAAGGCCCTGGGCTGAGCGAGAAGACACGATGGCCGTTCGGTTCTCCGACTCTCAGGTGTGCCAGGCGACGGGCGCGAAGAAGACGCGCTCGGGCGGCCGTGCGTCGTTCGACGCCGTGTGCACCGACAGCCGGCAGATCACGAAGGGCTGTCTCTTCGTCGCGCTCAAGGGCGAGAAGTTCGACGCGCACGACTTTCTCTCGCAGGCGGTCGACGCGGGCGCAGGCGGTGTGATCGTCGAGCAGGGCAGGGCGGGCGCGCTCGAGGGCAAGGACGTCACGGTCTTCGAAGTGACCGACACGCTGCACGCGCTGGGGCGGCTCGGGCGGGCGCACCGCGATCGTTTCAGCTTCCCCATCGGCGCGGTCACCGGCTCGAACGGCAAGACGACGACGAAGGAGCTGATCGCGTCGATCCTCCAGACACGCGGCCCTGCGCTGAAGACGCAAGGAAATCTGAACAACGAGATCGGCGTGCCGCTCACGCTCTTCAACCTCGAGCCTCGCCACGTCGCCGCCATCGTCGAGATGGGCATGAACCACGCGGGTGAGATCTCGCGCCTCACCGACATCGCGCGGCCCGACGCCGGGCTCATCACCGTCGTGCAGCCGGCGCACATCGAAGGCCTGGGCTCCATCGAAGGTGTCGCGATGGCGAAGGGCGAGCTGTTCGGCGGGCTCTCGGAGAAGGCCATCGCCGTGGTGAACCTCGATGACTTTCGCGTGGCTGGTCAGGCGCCGCGCGCGAAGGGCCCCCAGCTCACCTACGGCCGCGACGAGAAGGCCGACGTTCGCCTCGTCTCCGTCACCGCGCAGGGCCGCGATGGGCTCTCGCTCACGATTCGCGCGAAGGGCGTCGACTCCTCCGTCGCGCTGCGGCTCGTCGGCGACCACAACGCGATGAACGCGACCGGTGCCTTCGCGATGGGGCTCGCGCTCGGGTACACGGGCGACGAGTGCGTTCGCGGCCTCGAGTCGGCGCAGGCGCACGCGCGTCGCCTGCAGATCCTCGACGCTCCGAACAACGTCACGGTCGTCGACGATTGCTACAACGCGAACCCCGCCTCGATGACCGCGGCGCTCGAAACGCTCTCGTCGCTGGCCACCTCGGGCCGGCCGGTTGCAGTGCTCGGCGACATGCTCGAGCTCGGTTCAGATGAAGCGAAGGCCCACGCGCAGATGGGCGTGGTGGCGAGTGACAGGGCCCGCGTGATCGCGTTCTTCGGGCCACGCATGAAGGCCGCGTACGAGAACGCGAAGAAGAAGCTCGGCCAGGCCGCCCAGCACTTCGAAGACGTGACGAAGCTGAACGAGTGGCTCTCGCTCGAGCTGCGCGCCGGTGACGTGGTGCTGGTGAAGGCCAGCCGCGGCATGAAGCTCGAGCGCGTCGTCGAAGCCCTCACTGGCCACCGCTCGGCGGGAGGTCACTGACCCATGCTCTATCTCTTCTACGAGTGGCTCAAAGATGGCGAGGCCGCTCGCTACCTGAACTTCCTGCGGTACCCGACGTTCCGCATCGTCGCGAGCTTCGGCTCGTCGCTGGTCATCGGCATGATGATCGGCCCGAAGCTGATCGAGCGCCTGCGCATCGCGCAGTACGGCATCTCGAACGTTCGTGAAGACACGCCCGAGTCGCACCAGAAGAAGAAGGGCACGCCGACGCTCGGTGGCTCGCTCATTCTGCTCGGCATCTTCATCGGCACGCTGCTGTTCGCCGACCTGCGAAGCCGCGTGGTGCTCGTCGCGTTGCTGATGACCGCGGGCTACGGCTTCACGGGCTTCCTCGACGACTGGCTCAAGCTCTCGAAGAAGAACTCGAAGGGCCTCGCCGGCCGCTACAAGATCGTGCTGCAGACGGGCTTCTTCCTCGTCAGCGTCTTCGGGCTGCTCATCGACTGGAGCGGCGGCGTTCCGCACCTGCTCATCGACACGAAGCTCACCGTGCCGTTCATTCCCACGCGCTACGCGAACCCCGATCTCGGCTGGGTCTACGTGTTCTTCGCGTGGATCGTCGTCGTCGGAACGTCGAACGCGGTGAACATGACCGACGGCCTCGACGGTCTCGCCATCGCGCCCACCATCGTCGCGGCGCTCGTGTTCGCGGTGCTCTGCTACGTCGCAGGCACGTCGGTGGAGATCGCCGACTCCGCGATGGTGAACGGCACGAAGCAACTCGTCGGTGTACCCGTCTACCAATACCTCGGCATCGCGAAGGTCGACGGCGGCGCCGAACTCGCTGTCTTCTGCGCGGCCATCGTCGGCGCGGGCATCAGCTTTCTCTGGTTCAACGCCTACCCGGCGAGCGTGTTCATGGGCGACGTCGGCTCGCTCGCGCTCGGTGGAGCGCTCGGTACCGTCGCGATGCTCAGCAAGAACGAGCTCGTCAGCGCCATCGTGCACGGCGTGTTCCTCGCCGAGATCCTCTCGGTGATGATCCAGGTGACCAGCTTCAAGACGACCGGAAAGCGCGTCTTCAAGATGGCTCCGCTGCACCACCACTACGAGAAGAGCGGCATGTCGGAGACGAAGATCGTCGTCCGCTTCTGGATCATCTCGCTGCTGCTCGGCGGTGTGGCGCTCGCGTCACTGAAACTGAGGTAACCGATGGCGTCGCTCGAGGGAAAACACTTCGTCGTCATCGGCCTCGGCAAGAGCGGCATCGGTGCTGCGTCGCTGCTGCTCAACCGTGGTGCGCGCGTGACGGCGCTCGACGAGAACGAGAAGGCGACCGCGCCGTTCACGTCCGACCGCTTCACGCTGAAGAAGGGCCCGTTCCCCGCGAAGTTCTGGGAGGGCGCCGAGGCCGTCGTCGTCAGCCCCGGCGTGCCGCTCTCGAAGCCCGAGCTGGTCGCCGCGAAGCAGGCCGGCGCCGTCGTGTACGGGGAGATCGAGCTCGCGTGGAGGTTCCGCCCTGAAGGTGCGGGCCCGATGTTCGGCATCACCGGCACGAACGGCAAGAGCACCACCACGGCGCTGCTCGGCGAGCTGATGAAGCGCCACGAGCCGAACACCTTCGTCGGCGGCAACCTCGGCACGGCGCTGACCCGCGCCTACGAAGACCCCGCACAGAAGCCGTACGCGATGCACGTCGTCGAGCTCTCGTCGTTTCAGCTCGAGGGCATCATCGACGCGTCGTTTCAGGGCACGGCGATTCTGAACCTGACGCCCGATCACCTCGATCGGTACGCCTCGCACGACGAGTACGGCCTCGCGAAGGCGCGCATCTTCTCGACGCAGCCGCCGAAGGGCTTCGCGATCGTGAACGCCGATGACGCGCACGTCGTTCGGCTCGGGCGTGCTGCGAAGGTTCCACTCTACGGCTTCACCAGCGACGCCATGCGCACGAACGCTGGCTTCACGGGCGTCGCGGTCGGTGGCGGCTCGAAGTTCATCCTCGCGTTCGGCGACAAGCCGGTTTTCCACGTGCGCAATCGTTCGCTCCGCGGCAAGCACAACCTCGAGAACGCGATGGCCGCCGCGATGATGGCGCACCTCGCTGGCGTTCCCACCGCCACGATTCAAGAAGGCCTCGACGCGTTCCCCGGCTTGCTGCACCGCATGGAGTTCGTGCGCGAGCTCGATGGCGTCGAGTGGCTCAACGATTCGAAGGCCACCAACGTCGACTCCTCGCTCGTCGCGCTCAACGCGTTGCCCGGCCGCATCTGGTTGATCGCCGGCGGCAAGGGCAAGGGCGCGCCGTACACGCCCATGGTCGACGCCGCGAAGGGCAAGGTGCTCGGCGTGCTGACGATTGGGAAAGACGCTCCGGCAATCGCCGACGCGTTCAAGAACTTCCCCGTGCACGGCTGCGAGACCATCGACGTCGCGGTGAAGAAGGCACGCGAGCTCGCGAAGTCGGGCGACATCGTTCTGCTCTCACCCGCCTGCGCTTCGTACGACCAGTTCAACCACTTCGAGCACCGCGGCGACACGTTCAAGTCGCTGGTGAAGGGCCTCTGACATGAACGACTCCCGCAAGGCGACCATCGCGTACGACCCGGTGCTGCTCGCGGCCATCTTCGGCCTCGTCGGCTTCGGCCTCGTGATGGTCTATTCGTCGAGCGCCATCACCGCGCAGGACAAGCTGGGCGACGGCTTCTTCTTCTTGAAGCGTCAGGCGTTCGCGGCGGCCATCGGCCTCGTCGCCATGGCCGTGTCGATGAAGCTCGGCTACCGGCGCATGGCCCGCCTGGCGTACCCGCTGCTCGTGGTCGCGGTGATTCTGCTGATCGCGGTGCTCATTCCCGGCATCGGCACGAAGGTCGGCGGCGCCAAGCGGTGGATTCGTTTTCCCGGTGTGTCGATTCAGCCTGCAGAGATCGCGAAGGTCGCCTGGGTCATCTACCTCTCGTACTCGCTCGCGAAGAAGCGCGAGAAGGTGCAGCACTTCTCGATCGGCTTCCTCCCGCACCTCGGCATCGCCGGCTTCCTCGTCATTCTCTGCATGCTCGAGCCCGACTTCGGCAGCTCGGTCGCGCTGTTGTTCCTCATGTTCGTGATGCTGTTCGCCGCGGGCGCGAAGCTGTCGTGGCTGGTCGGCTCGGTGCTGCTCGCGATTCCGTTCGCGTACACGGCCATCGCCACCAGCGAGTACCGCATGAAGCGCATCACCGCGTTCCTCGACCCGTGGGCGAACCGCCAGGGCTCGGGCTACCAGGTCGCGGAGTCGCTCATGTCGATCGGCTCCGGCGGCGTGTCGGGCCTTGGCCTCGGCGACGGCCGGCAGAAGCTGTTCTTCCTGCCCGAGGCGCACACCGACTTCATCTTCGCGATCATCGGTGAAGAGCTCGGCCTGCTCGGCGTCGCGGCGCTCATCTCGCTCTACGGCCTCGTCATCTGGCGCGGCATTCGCGCTTCGTTGAACGCGACCGAGCCGTTCGGCACGTACCTCGGCCTCGGCATCACCACGCTCATCGGCTTCCAGGCGGTGGTGAACATGTCGGTGGCCATGGGCCTCGTGCCCACGAAGGGCCTCACGCTGCCGTTCATCTCGTACGGTGGCAGCTCGCTCATCGTGCTCATGGGCGCGGCGGGGCTGCTGCTGTCGATCAGCGGCGCTGCCGACGGCGGCAAGAACCGCGTGAAGGCCGTGAAGGTCACGAAGGCCGACCTGCCCATGGGCGGAGCGGAGGCCACTGCGTGAGGGTGTTGATCGCCGGCGGTGGAACGGGCGGGCATCTCTTCCCCGGCATCGCGCTGGCGGAGGAGGTCGTCACCCGTCACCCGAAGAACGACGTCGTCTTCGTCGGTACGAACCGCGGCCTCGAGGCGCGCGTGGTGCCGCAGAACGGCTTCGTCTTCGAGTCGATCACCTCGCGGGGCCTCAAAGGCATGGGCGTGCTCAAGCTGCTGCTCGGCCTGCTCACGCTGCCGTGGAGCTTCTTCGAGTCGCTGTCGCTGGTGCGCAAGTACAAGCCAGACATCGTCATCGGCGTCGGCGGCTACTCGTCGGGCCCGGTCGTCATGGCGGCGTGGCTGCTCGGCGTGCCGACCGCGGTGCAGGAGCAGAACGCGCTGCCCGGCCTCACCAACAAGCTGCTCGGCAAGTTCGTGAAGTCGGTGTTCCTGTCGTTCGACGAGACGCAGCGGTTCTTCCCGCAGGGCAAGGCGCACGTGCTCGGCAACCCGATTCGTCGCTCGCTGCTCGACAACTTCCTCAAGCCCTCCATCGCCCACGAGAAGTTCGCGGTGCTGATCTTCGGCGGCTCGCTCGGCGCGCGTGGGCTCAATACCCGCGTCGTCGACGCGCTGACCGTGCTCGCCAGCGAGAAGGAGTCGCTGCGCATCGTGCACCAGACCGGCAAGGCCGACCTCGAGACCGTGAAGCAGGGCTACGAGGGCAAGGGCTTCGACGCCGACGTGCGCGAGTTCATCGACGACATGAGCGCCGCCTACCTCGCGTGCGATCTCGTCGTCTGTCGCGCAGGCGCCACCACGATCGCCGAGCTGACGACCTGCAAACGCGCCTCGATTCTCGTGCCGTTCCCCTTCGCGACGGACGATCACCAGGCCGTGAACGCCAAGGCGCTGGTCGACGCGGGCGCGGCGCTGATGTTCCGCGAAGGCGAGCTCACCGGTGAGAAGCTGGGCACGGCGATTCTCGAGCTGAAGGCCGACAAGGCGCGGCTGCAGAAGATGGAGAAGGCCGCCGGCAACCTCGGTCGCCCGGAAGCTGCGCGGGAGATCGCCGACGTGCTCCAGCAGATGTGCCTCGTGAAGTGGGGCGCGCTCACCGGCCAGAAACGCGAAGGCGAGCCCATGCGCCCGAAGACGGAGAAGAAGTCATGACCGTGCAATCGCCTCTCGGCAGCCGCTTCAAGTCACGCCACGCCGCGCACGTTCACTTCGTCGGCATCGGCGGCATCGGCATGTCGGGCATCGCCGAGGTGCTCATCAACCTCGGCTACCAGGTGTCGGGCAGCGACCTGAAGGAGTCGGACGTCACCAAACGGCTCGTCTCGATGGGCGCGCGCATCGGCTACGGCCACCGCGAAGACAACCTGCAGCTCTCCGACGTGGTCGTCATCTCGTCGGCGGTGAAGAAGGACAACCCCGAGGTGGTGGCGGCGAAGCGTCGCAAGATTCCCGTCATTCCCCGCGCCGAGATGCTCGCCGAGCTCATGCGGCTCAAGTACTCGGTCGCGATCGCCGGCTCGCACGGCAAGACGACGACGACGTCCATGGTCGCCACCGTGCTCAACGCGGCCGGGCTCGATCCCACCGCGGTCGTCGGCGGCAAGGTGAACGTGCTCGGCTCGAACGCGAAGCTCGGCAAGAGCGAGCTCATGGTGGTGGAGGCCGACGAGTCCGACGGCAGCTTCTTGAAGCTCCACCCGTCGATCGCGGTCGTGACGAACATCGACCCCGAGCACATGGATCACTACAAGTCGCTCGACGCGCTGAAGGCCGCCTTCGTCGAGTTCTGCAACCGCGTGCCGTTCTACGGGCTCTCGGTGTTGTGCCTCGATCACCCCAACGTGCAGGCGCTGCTCCCGCACCTCGACAAGCGCTACGTCACCTACGGCTCGAGCCACGCGGCTGACTACCGGCTCGAAGGCATCACGCTCGATGGCTTCTCGACGCGTTTCCACGCGTACCGCCGCGATCACGATCTCGGAGAGTTCTCGGTGCGCATGGTCGGCGCACACAACGCGATGAACGCGCTCGCCGTGATCGCCGTCTCCGAAGAGCTCGACATTCCCCACGATGTCGTTCGCCAGGCGCTCGCCGACTTCGGAGGGGTGCAGCGGCGCTTCACCGTGAAAGGCGAAGAGAAGGGCATCACCGTCGTCGACGACTACGGACACCACCCGGCCGAGGTGAAGGCCACGCTCGCCGGAGCCCGCCGCGCGTTCGGCCGTCGCACCGTCGTCGCCTTCCAGCCGCACCGCTACACGCGCACGCACGATCTCTTCGAAGACTTCTGCAGCGCCTTCAACGACGCCGACGTGGTGTTCCTCACTTCGGTCTACGCGGCCGGAGAAGACCCGATCGTCGGCGCCACGTCGGACCGGCTCGTCGAGGCGATTCGTTCGCACGGTCACCCAGACGTCACCTTCGTCGAGAAGCGCGCCGACCTCGTCAGTGCCATCAAGCCGCGCCTGCAGCCGGGTGACATCGTCATCACGCTCGGCGCTGGTGACATCACCAACACGGGCCCTGAGCTGCTCTCGGCGTTGAACACCGAAGAGGGCAGGTGAGCGCCGTGGCCGTCATTCGCCCTTCGAGCTTCGCGGAGTGGCTCGAGCGCGTCGCTCCCGCCGAGGTGAAGCGGAACGAACCGCTCGCGCCCTGGTGCTCGGTGCGCGCGGGTGGGCCGGCTGACGTGCTGTTTCGTCCGAAGACGCCTGACTCGCTGGTGACCGCGCTCGCGATGGCGAAGGACTCGGGCACACCGGTCTCGATTCTCGGCCTCGGCGCGAACACCCTGGTCGGCGATCTCGGCGTCCGTGGCCTCACGCTCAAGCTCCCGAACTCGACGTTTCAGGAAGAGATCGCCCTCGACCCCGCAGGCGGCACGTTCGTGTTGAGCGCTGGAGCGTCGATCGCCCGCCTCGTCACGTTGATGAAGCAGCACCAGCTCGTCGGTGCCGAGTTCCTCGCGGGCGTGCCAGGCACCATCGGCGGAGCGGTGACGATGAACGCCGGCACGAAGAACGGCGAGTGCATGTCGCGCGTCGTCGCCATCGAGGTCGCGACGGCCGATGGCCTCGGGTGGATTCCGCCGCCCACCTTCCGCTACCGCCACACCGACGTGCCCGCCGGAGCCGTCATCACCCGCGCGAAGTTCCGCCTGCCCACCGGTGACGTCGCCGCCAGCCAGGCCGCGATGGACGCGGACCTCGGCTATCGCAAGCGCACGCAGCCGCTCTCGCAGCCGAACTTCGGCAGCGTCTTCACCAACCCGCCCGGCCACGCTGCTGGGGCGCTCATCGAGAAGACCGGCCTCAAGGGCCACACCATCGGCGGCGCGCAGATCTCCACGCTGCACGCGAACTGGATCGTGAACCTCGGCGACGCGAAGGCCCACGACGTCACCTCGCTCATGGCGCTCGCCCAGACCCGCGTTCGCGAGACGTCCGGCGTCGAGCTCACCCCCGAGGTCAAGCGCATCGGGGAGTTCCTCCCGTGATCGCCCTCGCCATGTGTGACACCCGCTACAGCCACATCGCTGTGGCCAGAAATTTGCGGGGTCGTGAAACCGGCCTGACGATGGCGGCGTCGATGTTCCGCTCCCGCCGCAACCGCCGCAAAGTCGATCTCGCCAAGAAGACGAGCGAGCTGAAGGCCTCCGTCAAGCACCACGCTCCGTCGGTGCTCAAGGCGCTTGGCGCGACGGCGCTCTCGGTCGGCCTCGTGTACGGCGGCTGGAAGGGCTGGGCCTGGGCGAACACGACCGAGTCCTTCGCGATGAAGCAGGTGCAGGTGCTCGGCAACGCGCGCGTGACCGACGTGCAGGTGACGAAGCTCGGTGGCCTCGTGCTCGGGTCGAACCTGATCGCGATGGATGTCGGCAGCGTCGAGCGCGCGTTGTCGTCGCACCCCTGGGTGAAGTCGGTCGTCGTTCGCCGCCACCTGCCGGGCACGCTCACCGTTCAGATCACCGAGAACCAGCCAGTCGCGCTGCTCGCCCTCGACGAGCTCTACCTGGTCGACGGCGACGGAGAACCCTTCAAGCGCGCTCAGGCCGCCGAGGCGATGGACCTGCCGCTGGTGACCGGCATCGCCCGTGACGCGCTCGTGTCTCGCCGCGACGAGACGCGCCTCGTGATTCGCCGCGCGCTGATCGCCCTCGATGCGTACGGCCGCTCGGCCGTCTCGAAGGGCCACGCCGTCTCGGAAGTCAACGTGTCGGACTCGGGGCTCACGCTCGTCACCACGAGCGGGCAGGAGATCGTCCTCGGTGAAGCCGACGTCGAGCCTGCCCTCGAGCGGCTCGCACGCATTCGCAAAGAGCTCTCGGCGCGGCAGCTGACCGCCGAGGTCATTCGTCTCGACAACCGCACCCGCCCCGACTGGGTCGCCGTGCAGACGTCGAAATCAAAGAGCCGGGCTCCCTGAGAGGGGAACTCCGGTTTCGCAGCAAACGGCTCCTCCGAGAGGCGGAGCAGGGAGAACACCATGGCCAAGCAGCGGGGAGGAGAGATCATCGTCGGCCTCGACATCGGCACGACGAAGATCTGCGCCATCGTCGGAGAGCTGACCGACGAGGGCATCGACATCATCGGCATCGGCACCAACCCCTCGCGCGGTCTGCGGAAGGGCGTCGTCGTCAACATCGAGTCGACCGTGCAGTCGATTCAGCGAGCCATCGACGAAGCCGAAGCGATGGCCGGCACCGAGATCACCCACGTCTACACGGGTATCGCCGGAGGCCACATCAAGAGCTTCGGCGGCCGTGGCGTCGTCGCGCTCAAGGACCGTGAGGTTCGTGAGGCCGACATCGCGCGTGTCATCGAGCAGGCGAAGACGGTCAACATCCCCGTCGATCGTGAGGTCATTCACGTGCTGCCGCAGGAGTTCATCGTCGACGAGCAGAGCGGCATCAAGGAACCGCTCGGCATGACCGGCGCCCGCCTCGAGGCCCGCGTGCACATCGTCACCGGCGCCGTCACCAGCGCGCAGAACATCGTGAAGTGCGCGAACCGCGGCGGCCTCAACGTCGCCGACATCGTGCTGCAGCCGCTCGCCTCGAGCGAGGCCGTGCTCACCGATGAAGAGAAGGAACTCGGCGTCTGCCTCGTCGACATCGGCGGCGGCACCACCGACATCGCCGTGTTCCAGAACGGCTCCATCGTGCACACCGCCGTCATCGCGCTCGGCGGCAACAACCTCACCAACGACATCGCCATGGGCCTTCGTACGCCCATGGAGCAGGCCGAGCGCATCAAGCAGAAGCACGGCTGCGCGCTGACCTCGATGGTCGACAAGCAGGAGATGATCGAGGTGCCGTCGGTCGGTGGCCGCGAGCCCCGCGTGATGGGCCGGCAGATCCTCTCCGAGATCCTCGAGCCCCGCGTCGAAGAGATCTTCCAGCTCGTACACCACGAGATCGAGCGCAACGGCTTCTCCGAGCTGCTCGCGTCGGGCGTCGTCATCACCGGCGGCTCCACGCTGCTGCCCGGCATGGCCGAGCTCGCGGAAGAGATCATGGGCGTGCCCGTTCGCCGTGGTGTTCCCCGCGGCATCGGCGGCCTCGTCGACGTCGTGAAGAGCCCCGTCTACGCGACCGGCGTTGGCCTCGTCGTCTACGGCGCCAGGAATCTCGATCGCCGCATGTTCCGCATTCGTGAGAGCGAGAACGTGTTCAAGAAGGTGAAGCGCCGCATGGGGGAGTGGCTGCAGGAGGTCTTCTGACCGCTGCAGTTCCCCACATCCCGCTACAGCCACGTGGCTGAAAACTTGCGGGGCTCTTCGGCCGGGCAAAAGTCGCTTCCGCCCGGCCATTCCCAACACGATTTCGAGGACCTCTCATGAACGAGTTCGAGCAGAGCAAGCAGGCAGCGAAGATCCGGGTGGTCGGCGTCGGCGGCGCGGGCAGCAACGCCGTGAACACGATGATTCAGTCAGGCCTCGAGCGGGTCGACTTCATCGCGCTGAACACCGACGTGCAGGCGCTCGCCAACAACAAGGCGCCGACGCGGCTGCAGATCGGCAAGGAGCTGACGCGCGGTCTCGGCGCCGGCGCCAACCCCGAGATGGGCCGTCAGGCCGCCACCGAGTCGCGCGAAGAGATCGCCGCGCTGCTCCAGGGCGCCGACATGGTGTTCGTCACCGCAGGCATGGGCGGCGGCACGGGCACGGGCGCGGCGCCGGTCGTCGCCGACATCGCGCGTGAGCTCGGCTGCCTCACCGTCGGTGTCGTCACCAAGCCGTTCCTCTTCGAAGGCAACCGTCGCCGCAAGGCGGCCGAGCAGGGCCTGCAGGAGCTGAAGGCCGCGGTCGACACGCTCATCACGATTCCGAACCAGCGCCTGCTCACGCTTCAGACCGAGCCGCTGCCGTTGCTCGACTCGTTCCGCACGGCCGACGAGGTGCTGCTGCACGCCGTGCAGGGCATCTCCGATCTCATTCAGTACCACGGGTACAGCAACGTCGACTTCGCCGACGTGAAGACGATCAGGAGCGAGCAGGGCCTGGCGCTCATGGGCACCGGCCGCGCGTCGGGTGAGAAGCGGGCGCTGCGCGCGATGGAGCAGGCGATCGCGTCTCCGCTGCTCGAAGACGTGACGATCGACGGCGCGCGTGGGCTGCTCATCAACATCACCGCGGGTCGCGACATCACGCTGCAGGAGATCCACGAGGCGATCTCGATCGCGCAGGAGTCGGCTGACTCCGAGGCGAACATCATCTTCGGCTCGCTCGTGGACGAGAACGTGAAGGACGAGGTGAAGATCACGGTCATCGCGACGGGCTTCGTGGGTCGCGACGTGAAGGTGAGCTCGCGTGGCTCGGGTGAGTTCCGCCCGGCGACGCAGGGCTCGCTCATTCCCGGCCGCACCACGTCGGTTCCGTCGATGCCCGCCGTGATGGCGCCCGTCACCGTGACCGCGCAGTCATCGTCGAGCACGATGTCGATGAGCCCGGCGATGTCGCGTCCGCAGGCGCAGGAGCCGGTGGAGCAGGTCGCGACGCTGGTTCCGAACAAGGTGGGCTCGCGTCAGCTCGGCTCGAACGAGCGCCCGCAGTCGCCGCGCATCGTGACGCGTGACGCGTCGCTGCCGCTCGACGAAGACCAGTACGACATTCCGACGTTCCTGCGCCGCCAGGGCGGCCACAGCAACGATCCGGCGTAATCAGACTTGGCGGTAGATGGACACGAGCCGAGGGGCGCTTGGCGGCCTCCCTCGGCTCGTGGTGTTTTCAGAGGCGGCCGCTCGCATCGGCGCAGTGTGCCGACGCCAGCTTCAGCCGGTCAACTCAGAGCGGCGTGATGGCGAGGTTGTCGAAGTACAGCTGCGCTTCCCAGCTCGAGAACCCGAACCGGTCGTGGCCCTTGCCCTTGAGCGGGAACGGGTCGTCGAAGCGCATGAACTCCCGGCCATCGATCGACCAGATGATCGTCGAGCCACGACGCTCGATGTGCCAGTGCTCCATGCGGCCGATCTGCACCGGCCACGGGTTCGCCTCGACACGCATGCGGGTGTTCTCGCGGAACACGCCCGTCTTCACGAGATCGGCATCAGGCAGGTTCTTCTCGCGCTGAAGCCGGCCAGCCTCGGCCTGGAGCGCCGCCAGCGACGCGCCGTGCTCGTCGAGCCGCGCGATGATGCTGATGGAGTTGTTCCACCCGCCGTGAATCAGCACGTAGCCCGACGCGTGATTCCTGCCGTCGCCGAAGATCTCGCACTTGATGTCGCCCTCGGGAGACATGGAGCGAACGTCGAAATCGACCGCCACGTTCTCGGGCAGCTTCGCCTTGAGCCAGAGCGGGTTGTTCTTCACGCCGGGCGACAAGAGCTCGCCGCCGACCGTGCGCCACATGCCACCCGTCGACCAGAAGTCGGTCTCGACGACCGCCGGAGCATCGAAGCTCTGCGGGCCGTAGGGCACGGTCGTGGTGACGGCCGACTCCCCGCGAAGCAGGAAGTAGTGAATGAGCGGCAGGTTGAAGATCGCGACCGCGGCGACGATGCCGATGATCGACGATCGGGGCAGGGAACCAGGCTTCTGCCACGGCGTTGCGGCGACTGCTTCGGTGCTGCTGACCGCGGGGGTCGATGACTCCACCGACTCCTCCTTGTCCTTGCGCTTCGGCTGTCCCATGACGACGGCGGCCCTAGCACGAGCCTCGGCGAGATGTCATCGCGAAGCCCTCATCGTCGTCGCAGCCAGATTCGGGTCATCGCGTTGGCCACCGCAGCGTGCTCGAGCAGGTGCGCGGCCATCACCCTCGGAGCGCCGCCCTGCGTCCACGTCCACAGCGGCGCGCCCGTGTCGACGAGCGAACTCCACTCGACACCGTACACGCTGCCTGTCGGAACACGATCGTCGTGCTTCTCGCCGATGATCACGAAGTCGGGCGTCTCGACGCGGCCCGGCGAGAACTCCGAGAGGCGCTGCCAGCTCTTGGGTAACCAGATGCGAAACGGCAGGCGGTCGGTGAACGTGCAGTCACTCAGCACGCGGCGAAGCGCGGGGTGAACCACGCCCCCAAAGCGGCCCTCGAGCGCGCTCCAGGCAGCGGCGTCGATGTCGAGTTCGACCGCGTCGACGGGCAGGCTCAGCAACTGGGCTGCCAGGGCGTCGGTGCGTGTCGTCACGGTTCAGTCGCCTTTGCCGCTGTCCTTCGTGTAGCTGGCCCACCGCTTCTCGACCTGCTTCTTCTCGGCGGCGGCCTTCTTGGCCATCACCTTGTCACGCTTTGCCTGCGCCGCCTTCTCGGGTGGGGGCAGCACGAACATCTGGTACCCGAAGCCCGCCACCGCGAAACACGACGCCACCGACACGGCCGCCGGCCACAGCCCGGCGAGCTTCTCGACGAGGGCCGGAATCGCGGGGCTCAGCGCCGCCATCAACCCGATGAGCGTGAGCCACCCGCCAGTCAACGTCGCGAGCAACACGCTGATGGGCCGCTCCATCACGACGCCCAGCGCCCCGCCGATGATGAACGCCGGCACGAAGCCGAGCAGCCAGTCACTCTGGCCCGCGAGGTTGGCCGCCATCAGCCCGATGGGAATGCCGAAGCCGAAGAAGACGCTCGAGGCCGGCACCACGAAGCCGAGCACGCAGAGCAATGCCGAGGCACCCAGCGCGATCTGCTGCTGCTGGGTTCCAAACCCCAGGCGCGCCGCCAACGGTCCAATCCAGATCTGGCCGATGACGAGCCCGAGCGGCCCCGCCACCGCGCGAAACAACATGCCGCCGCCGCGGAGCAACATCGCGACGCCGATCGCCGACATCACGAGCCCGGCCCACACCGGCAGAAAGCGGAACAGCGCCACCCACCCCGCAGGGTCGAAGTGTTTGTACGGCTCGAGGGCTCGCTGCAGCGTCTCCACGAACGGCTCCGTCAGTGCGAAGAGGCCACGCCACCGTCAGCCGCGCTCGACACCGCGTCGGCCGGCTTGCCCGAGTAACGGGTCGTGGCGAGCGTGACGAGCACGAGAAACACCGCCAGACAGATGCCCGCGTAGAGGTACGGCTTGGGCGGAACGACCGAGCGATTCACGATCGCCTGCGCGACCTGCTCGGGCAGCTCACCGATGTTCTCGTCCTGCGCCGAGTATTCCTTCGCCAGCCGCTTCGCGACCTCGTCGTCGTCGGGGCCCTTCTTGCCTTCGATGACGGCCTTCGCGAGCGTTCGCGCGGTGACGACGTCGCCCGACTCGAGCGCAGCGGCCGCCACGGCCAGCACCGACTTCTTCTCGTTCTTCTCGGCCCGTGCGTCTGGGGAGGCCTTCTTCGAAGCCTTCGACATGCGCGGGCGTATAGCGTGATTCCGGGATAAGGGAACGCCCCGGAGGTTGCGTGCGTTCGAGGTCGGTGACACGTCGGGCACTCCTGCTGTCGTCTCTGGCGCCGGCCATCGCGCGCGCGTTCGGTGATGCCTCGCGGTTCATTCCCGCCGTCGCCCAACACTCCGGCACCTGGGACGTGCGCGCTTCCGGCCTTCGTCGCCTCGCCTGGGAGCTGCAGCGCCGCACCTCGGTCGAGTCGATCCTCGAAGCGCGCGCCACTCCGCTCGACAGCCCGAAGTTGTTCGAGCTGCCGTTCCTGTACCTCTCGAGCGATCGCGAGCTGCCTGCCTTCACCCCTGCGCAGACCGAGAACCTGCGGCGCTACCTCACCTTCGGCGGCTTCGTGTTCGCCGACGCCAACGATGCTTCGGCCGGCACCGGCTTCGACGCGAGCTTCCGCCGCGAGATGGCGAAGGTGCTGCCGCAGGTGCAGGCCCGCCCGCTGCCCGCCACGCACGTGGTGTTCAAGTCGTTCTTCCTGCTCGACACGGCTCCGGGCCGCGCGCTCACCTCGGCGCAGCTCGACGCCTGGAGCATCGGCAAACGCGCCGCCGTCATCTATTCGCAGAACGACGTCATGGGTGCGCTCGCTCGCGACGAGTCGGGCACCTTCGAGTTCGACGTGATGCCCGGCGGAGAGCGCCAGCGCGAGTACGCCACGCGCCTCGCCATCAACATCGCGATGTACGCGCTCTGCCTCGACTACAAAGACGACGGCGTGCACATCCTCGAGATCATGCGGCGGAGGCGCTGACGGCTTCGTGGACTCTTCGGCCGTCGACACCTGGAAGCTGGTCAGTCTCTCGGGGCTCCCGGTGTGGGCGCTGTGGACGCTCGGCGTCGCCGTCGTCGTCGCGGCCGTGCTCGCGTGTCTCGGCGTCGCGAAGGAGTCGATCGCCGCCCGCAAATGGTCGCTGTGGATTCTGCGAATTCTCGCGGCCGTCGCGGCCATCTTCTTCCTGATCGAGCCGGGCCTTCGCAAGGTGCAGGTCGCCCGCGTGAAGAACCGCGTGGCGGTGCTGGTCGATCGCTCCGCCTCGATGACGTTCCCCGTCGCGGTCGGCGAGAAGAGCCGCAGCGCTGCCGTCGCCGAGTCGCTGAACGCGCTCACGCCGCAGATGGAGGCGATGAAAGACCGCTTCGCCTTCGAGCTCATCGGGTTCGATCCCGAACTTTCTCCGACGAGCGTGAAGTCGATCGAGAGCGACCCCGCGCGCGGTGGAAAGACCGATCTCCTCTCGACGCTGCGTTCGCTGAAGGCGTCTGAGGGAACGAGCGCACGCAAACTCTCTGGCGTGATCGTCTTCTCCGACGGCGCCGACAACGGAGAGCTCGCTCAGGGCCTCAACGGCCGCGCCAAGCAGGTGCTGCAGGACTTCGGCGTGCCGGTCTCGACGGTGGCGGTGGGGCAGGGGGGCCTGAAGGATCTCGCCATCGACAACATCAAGGTCGACGACTTCGCGTTCGTGCGAAACAGCATCACCGCCGAGGTCGAGGTGCGCGCCCGCGGCTTCTCGAACCAGGCCACACAGGCGGTGCTGCGCCGAGAAGGCCGAGTCGTGGCGAGCGCGCCGATTCGCTTCGCGTCGGACGACGACGTGCAGGTGGCCAAGTTCACCTTCGCGCCCGACCAGACCGGGCGCTTCGTCTACACCGTCTCGGTGCCCGTCTTTCAGGACGAGGCCGTCACCGAGAACAACTCCCGCGCGTTCACGCTCAAGGTCATTCGTGATCGGGTGCGCGTGCTGCTCGTCGCCGGTCGCCCCTCGTGGGACGAGCGCTTCCTGCGCGGGCTCCTCAAGCAGGACGCCAACGTCGAGCTCATCAGCTTCTACATCTTGAGGAACACGCCCGACGACCCGATGGTCGGCCAGGACGAGCTGTCGCTCATTCCTTTTCCGCGTGACGAGATCTTCAGCGAGAAGGTGCACACGTTCGATCTGCTCGCGATCCTCAACTTCAACAACGACGACCCCAGCATCTCGCTCGGCCAGTACGAAGACTCGATCAAGCAGTACCTGCTCAACGGCGGCGCGCTCGCCTACGTCGGCGGCGATCGAACGTTCGGAGACGCCCGCTTCACCTCGTTCGGCGACGTGCTCCCCGTCACGAGCGCAGGCACCTCTGACCCGACGCCCTTCAAGGTGCGACTCACGCCCGAAGGCGCGCGTCACCCCATCACCGCCCTCGGCACCGGCTCGCAGTCGACCGAAGCGGCGTGGGAGGCGCTGCCGCCGATTCCGGGCATGAACACCGTGCGCGCGCGCCAGGGAGCGACCGTGCTGCTCGACAACCCGTTCTCGCTCGTCGACGGCAAGAACGCTCCGGTGCTGAGCATCTGGGACTACGGGCGTGGCCGCGTGATGGCGCTGACGACCGACGGTGCCTGGTCCTGGGCGTTCACCTCGCACTCCGCCGGAGCGCAGACGCGCGTGTTCGAGCGCTTCTGGAGCAACGCCGTTCGCTGGCTCGTGCGCGACCCCGAGCTCACGGCGATGTCCGTCACCGCCGATTCGCCCACCGTCGAGCCGGGCAAACCAGTTGGCATCTCGGCCGTTGCGCGCTCGAGCGACTTTCAGCCCGCCGCGGGAGCCCAGGTCACCATCGAGCTCATCTCGGCCGACGATGGGCAGGTCGTCGCGCACCAGACGGTCGCAGCCGCGGCCGATGGTACGGCGCACGTGGAGTTCCCCTCGCCGCCAGCCGGCCCGTACAAGATCGTCGGCAAGGCCACCGCGGGCGAGAAGGTGCTCGGAGAGATGTCTGACGCCGTCGCCGTTCGCGCCTCTGGCCCCGAGCTCGCAGATGCGCGCGTGAACGCCGGTCTGCTCGAGGAGATCGCGAAGGCCACGAAGGGCACGTTCTTCGACAGTCCGTCGTTCTCGCTCAGCGACGTTCCCTTCAAGGAGCCGCCGCTGGTCGAGGTCGGACGCTCGAGAGATCAGCCGCTGTGGGACCGCTGGTATTGGCTCGTGCTGATGGTGGTGATCATGGGCGCCGAGTGGGCCCTGCGTCGTCGCTTCGGGTACATCTGAGCCAGCACCTCGTGCTATGCGCGCCCGACCTGTGGCGCTGCGAACCGTTCACCTCCGCATCGAAGGCCTCGTGCAGGGCGTCTCGTACCGGGCCTCGGCTCGCGACGAAGCGACGCGCCTGGGGCTCAGTGGCTGGGTTCGCAATCTGCCGAACGGTGACGTCGAAGCGCTCGCGGCCGGCCCCACCAACGCCGTCGTGCAGTTCGTCAGCTGGTGTAAACGCGGCCCCGACGAAGCCCGCGTGTCGAACGTGACGATGACCGAAGCCGCCGCGGAGCCCGGTCTTCACGGCTTCGAGGTGCGGCGATGACGTACGGTCCTCCCGAGCTGCTCGTCTCGTTGCTCGGCATTCGCCCCGGCATGAACGTCTCGGTTCGCAACGCGCCGCCCGGCTTCATGGACGCGTTGGGCGCGCTGCCCGATGGCGCCTGCCTCGTCGAGACCTCACGCACCGGCATCGATCTCACCGTGCTCTTCGCGCAGCAGAAGCTCGCGCTCGTCGACCACCTCACCCGCGCCGTCGGCCTCATGAGCGTCACCGGCTTCGTCTGGGTCGTCTTCCCCACGCAGCCCAGCCCCATCGCGCCGAGCGAAGACTTCGTGCGGCTCGCCGGGTTCGAATTGGGTCTCGAAGACTCTCGCCGGCTGCTCCTGGGAGACCAGTGGACGGCCCTTCGCCTGCAGCGCCGAAAGGGTGCTCCGCGGCTCGAGAAGCCCCAGGCACAGGCCTGATGCACCGCGGCACGGGCGTTTTCGGCAGCTGACGGTTTCCTTCGGCTACCGATTCGTGTCAGAATTCACGCGTTTCCCACTTTTCGACGGGCCCCGCTCAACGGCAAGACGTTCTCGCTCACGACCGGGTCCACACGGGTTTCCGCCCCCCACTTTCCCGGGCGGTTGAGTTCACCGGCGGGAGGTCCAGCGTTTGGTCGACCTTCGCGGCATGACACCATCAGGTGTACATCGAGCGAGGGCGGCCTTGCTGGCCAGCCTCCAGCCTTTCGCAGTCGAGTTGGCGCCGTCTCACTTCGTCTCCCGTCCGGAGCGGCACGTCGCGCCATCGACACAGGCAGGTTCATCACATGAGCAGCATTCTCGTCATCAACGCGGCCGGCCGCGAGACGCGTGTCGCGCTGGTCGAAAACGGTGGAATCGCTGAGTTCTATCTCGAGCGAAAGAAGGACAAGGGAATCGTCGGCAATGTCTACAAGGGCCGCGTCACGCGCGTGCTCCCGGGCATGCAGGCCGCCTTCGTCGACATCGGAGAAGAGAAGGCGGCGTTTCTCTACGTCGGCGACGTGCTCTTCGACCCCGATGTGACGCGTCATCAGTTCGACCTCACCGAGGGCGAGCACGACGAAGACGTCAACGAGGTGCCGGAAGAGAACGATCACGACGTTCCTCAACCGTCGCCGTCGTCACCGAACCCCGAAGGCAGCATCGCGGCCGCGCCTCCAAGCGAGACCGTCGCGGCTCCTGAAGGCAGCGCTCCCGTCGAAGCGGCTCCCGTCGCGGGCGCCGAAGTCGTTCAGGCCGCCGTCGCCGATGCGCAGGCCACGCCCACGGGCGCCGAGGTCGTCGAGGCCGCGAAAGATCTCGCTGCCACGCCGTCGGGCGCCGAGGTCGTTCAAGCGGCTGTCGCTGATGCGGCTCCGGTCGCCGAGGCTGCTCCCGCCGCTGAGGCCGCTGCTGCCGTCGAAGGCGCACCTGCTCCCGCTGCCGAGGCCGCTCCCATCGTCGAGGGGACGGTCGAAGTGCCGCGCTCCCAGGCGCCGCGCGATCTGAAGCTCAAGGAACAGAAGCCCCAGCACCAGCACCAGAAGAAGGAGCGCAAGCCCGAGCACGCCCCCCGCAAGGAGGCGAAGATCGAGAACCTGCTCAAGGTCGGCCAGGAAGTGATGGTGCAGGTCTCGAAGGACCCGATCGGCACCAAGGGCGCGCGCGTCACCTCGCACATCTCGATTCCCGGCCGTCACCTCGTGTTCATGCCGACCGTCGATCACGTCGGCATCAGCCGCCGCATCGGCAACGAGAAGGAGCGCCGCCGTCTGCGCGAGATCGTCGATCGCCTGCGCCCGCCCGGAACCGGCTTCATCGTGCGCACCGTCGCCGAGAACGTGCCCAGCGAGAAGCTCGAGGCCGACATCCGCTTCCTCATCGAGGTGTGGAACGAGACCGTTCGCAAGAGCGAGAAGACGCACCGCGCTGGCCTCGTTCACCCCGACCTCGACCTCATTCTCCGCGCGACCCGCGACCTCTTCGCTCAGGACGTCGAGCAGCTCATCATCGACGACCGTGACGAGTACGAGCGCGTGCTCGGCTTCGTGATGGCGCAGGACCCGGCCCTCAAGGAGCGCGTGAAGCTGCACGAAGGTGAAGAGCCGATCTTCGACGCCTTCGGCATCGAGGAGGAGATCAAGCGCGCCTCGGCCCGCAAGGTGTGGCTCAAGTCGGGCGGCTACCTGATCATCGATCAGGCTGAAGCGCTCACCGCCATCGACGTGAACTCGGGCCGCTACGTCGGCAAGAAGAACCTCGAAGACACGATCCTCAAGATCAACACCGAGGCGTCGAAGGAGATCGTCTACCAGCTCCGTCTGCGCAACATCGGCGGCATCATCATCTGCGACTTCATCGACATGGAGAAGCAGCAGAACCGCGACAAGGTCTTCAAGTCGCTCCAGGAAGCGCTGGGCCGCGACAAGGCGAAGACGAACGTACTGCGCATCAGCGAGCTCGGCCTCGTCGAGATGACCCGCAAGCGCGTGCGCGAGTCGCTCGGCCGCGTGCTCCACGAAGACTGCGGCTACTGCAACGGCCAGGGCAGCGTGAAGTCGGCCACCACGGTCGCCTACGAGATCTTCCGCGAGCTGCGCCGCTCGGGCCCTGCGTACAAGGACCCGACCCTCGTCGTGCAGTGCCAGACGGAGGTCTCGAACGTGCTGCAGGGTGAAGAGCGCGATGAGCTTCGCCACCTGATGGATCGCTACAACAAGACCATTCAGGTGCGCGCCCAGCAGCAGTACCACCGCGAGCAGTACGACATCTACGCGCGGCCTGTCAGCGGCGTCGAACTCAAGGTCGCGACCAGCGTCGTCGAGTTCGAGGCGAGTGGTGGCCCGGCGCGCAAGCCCCAGAACCAGGAGTCGAACCGCTTCGAGCAGCGTGGCGGTGGTGGTGGCGGTGGCGGTGGCGAGCGCGGAGGTGGTGGTGGCGGCGGCGGCGGCGGCGACCGCGGCAATCGACGCAACCGCAATGGGCGTGGTGGTGGAGGGGGTGGGGGCGGCGGTGGCGGCAACCGCAATCAGAATCAGCCCCGGCCGTCGGCGCCTCAGCAGGGCGGCGGTGGTGGTCGCGACGACGGCCTCGCTTCAGGAGAGTGACCGATGGCCAAGACGGTGGAGCGGCGGATCTCGGTTCGCAAGACGATCAACCACGAGTTCGCCTCGGTCGACGAGTTCATCAACGAATACGTCACCAACATCAGCCGCTCCGGCGTCTTCATTCGCTCCGATGAGCCGTTGCCCATCGGTACGCGCGTGAACCTTCGCTTCACCGTCATCAACGACGAGCTCGAGACCATCGAAGGGCTCGGCGAAGTCGTGCGCGTCGTCGAGAAGGGGCGTCAGAAGGGCATGGGCGTGGTGTTCGTCGAGCTCTCGCAGGTCTCGCGGGAGCTGATCGAGCGCATTCTCGTGCGCCGGTGAGTCATCGTGGAGACGACGCCCGACACGCCGACGGAGCCAGTCACCACACCGGCCCCCGCCCAGCCGTCGGCTTCGTCGAAGTCGCTCACGGTGAAGGGGTTGTGGCGCCTGCTCGTCGCGGTGGTCGTCGGCTATCGCGGTGAGAAGCTCGCGCTTCGTGCCGGCAACCTCACCTTCATCACGCTGACGTCGCTGGTGCCGCTCGCGGCCGTCATTCTGGCGCTGCTCCACGCGTTCGGTTCGACCCAGGTCGAGGCGCTCGTCATCAAGTTCTTCGAAGATCTGCTGAACCCCGGCGGTCGTGCTCAGGCGGAGCGCGCGTTGCGGG
Source organism: Archangiaceae bacterium (assembly GCA_016879935.1). Classification (GTDB taxonomy): domain Bacteria; phylum Myxococcota; class Myxococcia; order Myxococcales; family Myxococcaceae; genus Xiheimicrobium. The sequence goes on from JAACJQ010000057.1 coordinate 36,805, forward strand.
AGTTCAAGGCCGCAGCGAACTCCCCCACCGGCTCAAGCCTCTCGTTCCTCGTGCTGCTCGTGTCGTCGGGCGTGATGCTCAGGCACCTCGACGCCTCGCTCAACGACGTCTGGGCCGTACGCCGCTCGCGGCCGATTCTGGGAACCCTCGGGCTCTATCTGGGCGTGCTCATCGTCGGCCCCATCGCGATGGCGCTGTCGTTGCTCGGCAGCGACGGCATGAAGCGCGTGCTGCTGCTCGTGAACTTCCCGCTCTCGGGCGCCGCCTTCACGCTCGGCGCGATCATCTCGGCGATGATCGTCTTCACGCTGCTCTACAAGATCGCTCCGCACGCGCACGTGCCGTGGCGGTCGGCGCTCATCGGCGGCGCGACGGCCGGCGTCGCGTGGGAAGTCGCCCGACACGTCTACGGCACCATCGCGAGCATCTTCTTCTCTGCCAACGCCGTGTACGGCTCGCTCGGCATCGCGCCGCTGTTCCTCACCTGGGTCTACGTCAGCTGGTACGTCATTCTGAGCGGCGCGCGCCTCGCCTACGCCGTCGAGCACGCCGACTTTCACGACGAGTTCCGCGACATCTCGGCGCACCCGCGCAGTGACGAGCTCATCGCCACACGCATCGCGCAGCTCGTCGCGCGTGCTCGGGTCGCTCAGGTGCCAGGCCCCGCATCGCTCGGCCTCGCGATTCAGCTGCGGTTGCCCACGCAGCGCATCGAAGAATCAGTCGACCGACTGCTCAAAGCGGGGCTGGTGAAGCTCGAAGCGGGCGCCCTCATTCCAGCGAAGGACCTGGTCGATCTCACCGTCGCCGACATCTCACTTGCGGTCGGCGGAGCCGCACGAACCCTTCATCGCGAGCGCCTCTCCCGCACGGGCCAGTTCGACGCCGCCGCTGCCCTGTTCGAGGCTGCCGACGAGGTAAGTGTCGAGAAACTCAAGAAAATCACCTGGGCAGACCTCGCGCTGCTGCCAGAGCATGAGCCAAAAGCGTAGGTTTCTTGCGAGGTTGGGTGTTCCGTGGGTAGCATTCCCGAAAGCCCAGTGGTTCCGGGCCTCTCGACCCGATCTCTAGGGGGTACTCGGTGCTGAAATCCGACCTCGTCAACATCCTGGTGCAGAAGAAGGGCGTCACGCAGAAGCAGGCTGAAGCCACCGTCGACGTCATCTTCAACGCGATGAAGGATGCGCTCGTCGCGGGCGAGAACATCGAGATTCGCGGCCTCGGTGCTTTTCACGTGAAGCACTACGGCGCGTATCAGGGCCGCAACCCGAAGACCGGTGAGCCGATTCCGGTGAAGGCCAAGCGCGGCATTCGCTTCCGTGCCGGCAAAGAGCTGAAGGATCGCGTGAATCGCCCGGGTCCTGACGGCAAGGTGCCGCCGCTCCCCTCGTCGAACACGCCCTGACGTCGGCTCGTTCTCGACAGCACGATGCCCCGGCAACCGAACTGGTGACCGGGGCATCGGTGTTTCTGGCGTGCTCAGTGCGCGACTGGGGCGAGCCGGCCGACGGGCCGAACCTGCAGCTCGGGGTCGAGCTCGGCGAACGTGAGCACGGCCACCTCTGGGAAGGCGCCCTCGACGAGCTTCTTGAGCAGCCGGCGAACGTCGGGCGACGCGAGCAGCACTGCGCGGCCCTGGCGCGCGACCGACTTCATGCCCTCGAGAATCGCGCCGGCTTCGCGGGGATCGATCGCCTGACCGGCGGTGCGCAGCGTCTCCTCGATGCCGGGATCGACGAGGTACGCAAAGAGCGACCCCGACGGCGCGTACTGGTGCGAGATCTGCCGCGCGAGCGCCTGACGGCACCGATCGGCCAGCTGCATCGCATCGCCCGCCGTGCTCGGAGACACGAGCGCGTCGAGAATCGCCTTCAGGTTGCGAACGCTCACCTGCTCGCCGAGCAGCTTCTTCAACACGTCGGTCATCAGCGGCAGCGGCACCTTCACGAGCGCTTCCTTCACGAGCGCGCCGTGCGTGGCTTCGATGGCCGAGAGCGCTGACTGCACCTCCTGAACGCCGAGGAACTGGTGCGCGCGTTTGCGCAGCTGCAGCACGAGGTGCTCGCAGACGTACTCGCGAGCCGAGAGCAACGGCACCTGGCCCGCACGGGCCTTCGCCTCGTCAGCGGCCGGAACCATCGTGAGCGCCCGACCCAGGCCCGATTCGGGCAGCGGCGTGCCCACGATGCCCATGACCTGCAGGTCGCCAACCGACATCGGGGTCACGAAGCGCAGCTCGCCGATGCTCCCGCGACCAGCAGGAATCTCGTCGATCGACAGTGCCCAGCTGCTGGAAGGGAGCGGCGCTCCAGTGCGAACGCGGAAGCCTGGCAGCTTCACACCGAGGTCCTGGTGCACGCGCTCGCGAACGGTGTCGAGGTCGTTCTTCACGAACTGGCCGTCGAGCTCTTCGACCAGCCACGTGAGATCGGCCGAGAGGTCGAGCGTCAGCGGCGAAACGCCAGGGTTCAGCTCGGGGCCCTTCTTCTCGCCAGCAGGCCCCGAGGCGTTCGCCGATTTCGTCACGCTGTTCGACGGGGCTTTCGGCTGGTCCTGCACGCGCTTGAGCCCGAAGCCGACCGCGATGAGCGCCGCCGCGATGAGCACGAACGTGAGGTGGGGCATGCCCGGCATCAGCGCGAGCGCCAGACACAGCCCGGCGACGACGAAGAGCGCCTTCCACTGGCCGAAGAACTGCGACCCGATGTCACTGCCGAGCGAGGCCTCTTCGGTCTCCGAGGCCACTCGGGTGACGACGAGGCCGGCAGCGACGGCGATGCACAACGACGGGATCTGCGAGACGAGGCCGTCACCGATGGAGATGAGCGCGTAGGTGCCCGCCGCCTCGGCCGCGGTCATGCCGTTCTGGAGCGTGCCGATGACGATGCCGCCGATGAGGTTGACCGCGGTGATGACCAGACCGGCGATGACGTCGCCCTTCACGAACTTCATGGCGCCGTCCATCGAGCCGAAGAGCTGCGACTCACGCTCGAGGTCTCGGCGGCGCGCGCGGGCCTGGTCCTGCGTGATGGCTCCGGCGCGAAGGTCGGCGTCGATCGACATCTGCTTGCCCGGCATCGCGTCGAGCGTGA